>CALBXO010000461.1 GCA_937890335.1 uncultured Pseudomonadota bacterium
GCCCGGTAGGCCTCCACGCGGAACGTCCCCGTGGCGCTGCTCGGCGTGACCTTGGACAACCCCACGGGCGACGCCGTGACCGAGTAGGTGCCGAGGCTGCCCTTGGCGTCGGTGGTCACGGTGAGGCTGAACGAGCCGCCGGGTTTGAGGTCGATGTCGTCCTCGACGAGGGTCTGCCCTCGGGCGTCGTCCACCTTCACGTGGACCTGCTTGACCGTGTCGGGCAGCGGCTCAAGGCCGTGCCGGTCCATGAGCCGCAACGTGCCCTTGATGTGGGCCTTCTCCCCCGGACGGTAGATGCCGCGCTCGCTGTGCACGTGGCCGATCAGGCGTTTGGGGGACGGGATGTAGTCCGGGCTCTGGTAGGCGTGAAGCCACTGCCCGCCGCCGATGGTGGAGCCGTCTACCCGGATGAACGCGGCGTCGTCGCCCAGGCTGGCGACGACAAAGTAGGGCGGGTCCGCCCCCAGGGCTGTGGCCGCCGGCAAGGTCGCGGATCCGTCGGCCTCGGTCTTGCCCTCCCACAGCAGAGCGCCGTCGCCGCCGCGGATGGCGACACGCGCGCCGCCGATGGTGTCGGTGGTCTGGAGCTGCGTGAGCCACACGAGCATCTGGTCGTAGTCGTACCAGACGTTGAGTCCCAGGTTTGTGCGTTGAACCAGCGCCTCGTCATGCAGTGCGTAGGGCACCCAGCGGTCGTTCTGGACGCGGGCGCGGACCTCCACCAGCTGGATGGCGGACGTGCCCGCGAGTGGGACGTTCTTGTCCACTTTGGCGTTCAGCTTGCCGCCGATCTTGAGCAGGGTTCTGTTCTCTTTTGCGCCTTTGAACTTTGGGCGTTCGGGCAGGTAGTTGCGGTCCCATCGGCGCGAACCGGCCGTGCTGTGGACCCAGGTCCAGGCCTGCGCCAGGTCCGCCTCGGAGATGTCCGTGGTGAAGACCTCAGCCTCCGGGACGTTGATGAACTGGCCCACGATGTGCGGTTGGGCAGGTCTAGCCCCGACCTTGGCGGACCGCTCGACCACGGCGTTGCGGGACTCGAGTGCCATTGAGGGGGCGTAGTCGCCCACCTGGAAGCTGCGCTTGACCGTGCGGCCAAGGCGCTGTCCGAACTGGTCGGTCAGCGTCTTGGCGAAGGTGACGGTGTAGGTCGTGTTGGGCGCAAACGCCTGCCACATATTGATGGAGTTGCCGCCGACGTTGAGTCGCTCGGTATCGGTCAGAGGCGGGTCGAAGCTGACGTGTTTGAGCGCGTCGTCGCGCAGGGGGTTGGAGAACCGCATGTAGACGGATCCCGTCACCTGGCATGGCGTGGACCAGCAGCGCAGGTCCTCAAATGCCAGCGGCCCGTAGGTGCGGAAGCTCGAGCTCCAGGCCAGCGGGCTGCTCAGTGGGCCCTGCGTGCCCTTGACGCCGGGAGAGATGGCCAGGTCGATGCGGGCGTTGAGCGGCAGCTTCCTGGGCACGATCTCCACACGGCGATCGCCGAGCTTCTCCGCATCGACGGACGGCTTGCCGGTTACGCCCTTGCCCGGGCGCACGAGCGTGAAGGGGATGTCTTTTCCGCCGGCGGAGACCTTGAGGTGCTCGGCGACGCTGTCGGCGCTGACGGGCTGGTTGTATTGAAGGACGATGGTCGTGTCCCGCTTGGCCCATCGCTCGTAGCTGCTGGGAGTGACCGAGAGGACCTGGGGCAGCCGCGTGGTGAACTTCCAGGTGAAATCGTCCCCGAGCGGGACCCCGGAGATGCCCTTGGCGGCGCCGCTGACGGTGGCCGTGAAGGCTGTCGAGGCGGGCAGAGGCTCGTCGGGGACAAAACTGACCGTCTTGGTGCCGAGCCAGCGGAACTTGCCCGGGACCTTCGGCTCGAGGGACAGCGGCGGGTCGATCTTGTCCAGCGCATCCAGGCTCGTCAGGGGGACGATGGGCTGGTTGAACGTCACGGAGACGGACTGCACGACGTCCTTGTCCTTCGAGGGGTTGTGCCGCACGACCTCGAGCTTGCCGTAGTCCACTTCCGTGGGCTTTGGCGCGGCCGGCGGGAACGACTCGGCGCGCTCGGTGACGGAGGGTGCGGTAGGGCCAGGAGCGCCCGTCATAGACGGGCACCCGGACAGCGCGAGGACGAAGCCCGACAGGGCGATGAGCCGGAAAGAGTTCACACGATCTCCTTGCATGAGTGGGGCATCTTCGGCGTGGTCCCGGCGCCGTGCAAGTGGGAAGAACGCGCGCGGCGGTGTTCCGATCTTCCCGGACCGGGTACGATCCGCGCGTGTTGCTCCGACTGCTCGTCACCATGACCCTCCTGTCCGGCTGCGGCGACCCCGCCGGATCGGGCGCGCGCGCGCCCGCTCCCACGTGGCGCGCGGACCTGGTGTTTGGCCCGCGGCTGCCGGTGCCCGGCGAGCCGGATCCAGTGGCGAATGGACCGCTGAGGGTGGTGTATTTCAGTCCGGTGCATGAAGCGGGTGAGCTGGTCGGGTTGACCGCCATCTTCAACCTGGAACTGGCGCCGTCGGCGCGCTCGCGTGTGTTTGAGATTGACCCGCCCGTGAAGGGGTCGCTCGCGTTCGTGGGACGGGCGGTGACGTTCCGCTCTGAGGAGCCCTTTCCCCTGGCGGCTCGCTACTACGTATCGGTGCCCTTGAGCGCGGTCTCGCTGGATGGGCGGGGTCTGGACGAGGAGCCACTCTGGTCCGTTGCGACGCCGCGCCCGGAGCTGGTGGAGGCCGACGCCATCGAGGTGGATCGCGCGACGGTGGTTCGGCTTCGGTACAACCAGGCGGTCGATCTGGGTGTCCTGGAGCGCAAATTGTCCGTGGTGGCCCGCCGCAAGCCGGTGCCGTACGTGCTCGTCGCGCCGGGGGAGCCGGGCGTCGTGCACGTCGTTCCGCGTCAGCGGGTGGCGCCTGGCACGTCCATGCAGCTGACGATTCAGCTCGGCGTGCAAGGGTTGGAGGGGCGTCTGCCGAGCGTCCAGACGGAGCGGCGTACGCTGTCGAGCCAAGGGGCTGCGCCGCCGAAATCCAGCGCCGTGGTGGGCAGCGGTGTCGTGCCCGGGGTGCCGGCGGCAGCCGAGACAAACGGGGTGAACCGGTGTCCGGACCTGACCGATGGCGCCATGCTCTGGGGTGAGACCGACACCGCAGGGGGGCCCGTCATGCTGCCGGTGCAACTGCAGGAATCCGAGTTCGTGGACGTGTCCTGGTGGCCGGCGACGGGCGGCGACGCGCTCCGGGCGCGTCGCGGAGAGGCACCCGCGCGGGAGGGCCGGGCGATTGGGCGGGCGCGGGTGCGGGTTCAAGACGGGATCGCGGAGCTGGGCTCCATTCCGGAGGGGCGATGGCTGGTCGAGGTCACGCCCGAGTCCGCCGCGGCCAACCCTGCTGAAACCGGGGGCGGGTGCGTGCTCGCGGTGCAGCGGGCGTCGCTGCGCGTAGCGGCGCGCCGGGACGCCGTCGATGCAGTATTGCGCGTGGCAGACGGGAACGGTCCCGTGGTAGCGGATGTCGCGTGGTTGAACCTCAGCGGCGGCACTCTGGGCACGGCGCGCACGTCGGCCGCTGGCGGCGCAAGGTTGCCCGTGCCGCGCGGGGCGGTGGAGCTCCGGGCGGTGTCCGGCGACCGCCGGGGTTTCTCCGGGCCTGTGGCGTCACAGGTGCTGGCCACGGAGTCCGTGCGGATCTTCGCGCCGCGGGCGGTGCTGCGCGTGGGCGATGAGGTGCACGTTGTGGGTGCGGCGCGCGTTCCGGCGCTGGAGCTTGTCGCCGAGAGCGCCGGTGCAGTCGTGCAGAGTGCGACCGTTCGGGTGGTGGACGGTGGCTTTTCGTGGGCCTGGCCCCTGCCCGACCTGCCGGCGGGACCGCTGCTCGTCACTGCGCGGATTCCCGGACAGGGCGGCGCGGCGCGGGTGGCCCTCTCGATCGCCCATGCTCGGCCCGTCACCGGCGTGTTTGAGTTTGTCGCCGGCGGCGGCGCCACCGCGGAGCGTTCTCCTGGCGATGTCTGGGATGTGCCCGTCCGCGCCGCGCTCGCCAACGGGTTGCCCTGGTCGGGCGAGGTGTCCTGGCGCATGAGCGGGGTCGCCGGGGAGGCGGGCCGGACCGGGTCCATCGTGCTCGACGGGGATGGCCTGGGTTCCGTCCGCGTTCGGGTGCCCGCGGCGCCGGGTGGGGAGCGCACGACGCTGCGACTTGCGCTGCGGGCGACGGAGCTGGCCGGCGCCGCGCCGCTGTTCGCGCAGACCACGCTGCGACCCACTCGCCCACAGCTCCGGCTTCGACCGGCGCACACGGTGTTGCGCCCTGGAGAGCGCGTGTCTGTCGACGTCGATGTCGTCGATGTGGATGGGAAGTCTGCGCCGGGGTGGCGCGGGTACGTCGCTCTGGAAATGGCGACGGGACAGGGCTGGAAACGAGGGTCGCCGTGTCTGTTCGATGCGCCGGGCCGTGGGATTCAATGCGCCTTTGTGGCGCCGGGCGTGGGCGCGGGCCGGCTGCGCTTTGTGGCGGCGCCGGGACAGGCGTCCGTGGCTGCGGCGGAGGCCGCGGAGAACGCGGTGGAGGTAACGGTACCCGTGGCGGTCGTGGGGCGCGGGTACCGCCCTCGGCCCGACCAGCCGCGGCTCTGGGTCAGCGGCGCGTCGCCGGCGCGCGTGCTCGTGGTGGCAAATGACGAGCTGACTCTGCCGCCGTTTCGCGGCGCGCGGCCGGTGGAATCCATGCGCCCGTCACGCGGGCCGTGGGAGGTGTTCGAGGTAGACGGGGCGCCGGCGTGGGTCGGTGTCGGTACCGAGTGGACGACTGTCGGCGAAGTCGCCCCGGACTCGCTGGCCGTGAGCGTGAGCGTCGATCCCGCCGTGGTGCGGCCCGGGGACCCGGTCCGCGTCCGGATCAAGACGAGGCCGGGCGCCCGCGCGGCAGTGCATTGCGTGGACGGACGAAGCGGTGGAGCGCGGCCGGACCCCGGCGCGCCGGGGATCGGCGGGACTGCGTGGGTCGCCGAGGGCCGCACCGATGCCTCGGGCGAGCTCCTCGTGGAGCGCTCGCTGCCGGCGTCGCTGGGCCGACATGCGCTGGTGGCGGTGGTTCATGATGGGAAGGGGCGCGCGGGCACGTCGGTGGTCTACGCGCAGACGGCGCTGCCGCTGGTGCTGACTGGGGACGTGCCCGAGATGGTGACCACACGCGACACCGCCTGGGCGGAGATCTGGGTGCGCAGCCGAACCGCGCATGCCGGCGTCGTAGACGTGGAGTTGGGGGACGAGAGCCGCCGGGTGGAGTTGCCGCCCGGTGCCCGCACCGGGGTGCGCTTTGCCCTGCCGCGCACCGCCGGAGAGCACACGCTCGTCGCGCGGGCCACGCCCCGATGGGACTGCGCCGCCGCGGACCCTTGCCCACCCGCGGGCTCCGTGTCCGCAGAGTTTGCGTTGCAGGTGGCGCCCATCGCCGCGCAGCGGCGGTTCCGCGCGGGCCGGGCGGCCGGTGCAGCCACGCGGGTTCTGGAGATTCCGGCCGGCGCGCGGACGACACTGGTTTTGTCGGCACGGTCGCCAGGTCCCGGTGCGCAGGACGACGGTTCGCTGGACGGACCGCTGCCGTGGGCGCTGCGCCGTGCCCTGTTGGATACGGAGGCGGCGGAGGCCTTGCATCGCTCCGTCCCCGTGGAGCAACACGCGGAGGCGATGCGGTGGGTCCGGGAGCGGCTCGAGTCTGCAGATGTGTCGCCCGCTGCACGCGTGGTCTGCGCCGTGATGCTCTCCTCCGAAGACCCGCTGGAGGTGCAGGTGCTGCGGGACCTGGATCCGTTGTCGGCCGTCGAGCTGCCCATCTGGGCTCGAGCGTGGCTCGCCATCGCCTGGTCGCGGCGGCTGCGCAATGTGGGGGACAAGCGCCCGCTGGAGCAGGCGCTGCGCAAACTGGACGTGCCGGCGGTCCCGGATGCCGCGGACTCCTCGGGCCTGGGCAGCGTCGCGCTGACGCGCGCGAGCGTGTTGCTGGCGCTCCTGGAGCTGCGCCCCGAGGACCCGCGGGTGCCCGGCCTGGTGCGAGAGATTGTGGCGCGCCGCGACGGCGGGGCCCTGTTGGGTCCGTTCGCGGAGGCTGTGGAGGAGCTGGCGTTGCGCCGCCTGCCGCGCCGTGGGTCGCTCGGGCCGCCCATGCCGATCGAGGTGTGGGTGGACGACGTTCGCACCAAGCGCGTGGGCCTCGGCGGCGCCCCGGAGCGCATCGTGCTGGGCCTTGCGCCCGGACGCCACGAGCTGGTGGTGGCGGGTCCTGCGGACGTGGCGTTCTGGCACGCATTGGAGATGGTCTGGCCAGAGCCCGTCAGCCCGACGGACTCGGGATTTTCGGTGTCGCGCACGCTGTCGTCGAGCGAGGTTCGCGTGGGGGACGACGTGGAGCTCGTCGTGCAGTACGTCGTGACGGCGCCACGGAGCTTTGTGACCGTGGATGGCGGGTTGCCCACGAACTTCCGCGTCGTCGCGGGGGCGCCGGTGATGCGTGCGGATCGCGTGATGCCGGGCATCTACACGCTGCGGTACACGCTCAGGGCCGAGCGCGCGGGGTTCTGGTTTGTGCCGCCGGCGACGGCCCAGGCCGCGGAGCAGCCGTGGATTTTTGGCGCCTCCACCACCGCCCACATCC
This sequence comes from uncultured Pseudomonadota bacterium, assembly GCA_937890335.1. Lineage (GTDB taxonomy): Bacteria > Myxococcota_A > Bradymonadia > Bradymonadales > CALBXO01. Next base: position 6,648 of record CALBXO010000461.1, read on the forward strand.
GGGTGCGGCCGCAGTAGCCGCGTCGAGGGCTGCGGTGGGTCACCGGGGTGCCCGCTTGTGTTGACCGGCCCTCGACGGCCAAATTGCCCGATAC
>CALBXO010000462.1 GCA_937890335.1 uncultured Pseudomonadota bacterium
CTGATCCGCGCCCTCAATCCAGAGCAGCTCTTCAACCCGGATCAATTCGCCAACACCATGGAGCTCTTCGCCTCACTGCAGGCGCCGCGGTCGCAGTGGTTGCCCAGTACCTGGGCGTGGAATCTCCTGTCTCCCGCCCTGCGGGGCGACGAGATCCCCTGGGTTCACATGGCCGGCCTCTACGCCACGGCTGCGGCGTTCTTCTTCTCTGGCGCGTGGGCTTTTCGGCGGTGGCACTTCTCGGGCTACTCCAAGTCCTTGGAAGGCCGGCACGCGGGCAGTGGCATCGAGCGGGCCGTGGGGTTCCTGCGCCGACGAAGCGTCTCGGGGCCCGAGCTTGCGCGGCGATCCCTGGCGCGGCTCTCGGCCGGACGGGGCAGCTTGGACATCCTGCGCGAGATGGTGGCCAAGGACCGACGCGTCTTCATCCGTGACACCTCCCAATGGTCCCAGATCATTCTGCTGCTCGCCCTCGTCGTCATCTACCTGCTCAATTTCCGCTACTTCCGGACCATGGGCGAGGGCGGCATCATCGGTCCGCTCGGGCTCTACATGCTCAACATCGGGCTGTGTGGCTTTGTCGTGTCGGCCATGGCCGTGCGATTTCTGTTTCCCGCCGTCAGCCTGGAAGGGCGCAGCTTCTGGCTCATCAAGGCGGCGCCGATCACGATGAAGCGTTTCCTGGCGGCCAAGTGGTTGGGCGGCGGGATGCCGCTCATCGTCGTCGCCGAGCTCCTGACGCTGGGATCAAATTGGATGCTCGGGTCGCCGCTGTCGCTGACCGTTGCCGGCGCGGTGGTGATGCTGAGCCTGTCGTTGGGCCTGTCCGGACTGGCCGTCGGGCTCGGCGCGATCTACCCGCGTTTCAACGTGAACAACGCGGCAAAGGTCGCAGCCGGCTTCGGCGGCGTACTCTACATGTTCCTGGGTCTCGCCTTGTTGGTCGGCGTGATCGCGCTGAGTTTTGGGCCGAGCTGGGCGCTGCTGCACCTGGCCCAGGGGGGGGCACACGGGTATGGGACAGGACGGACAGATCGCGGCGATCGCCTGTACGGCGGCGTTGGTAGTGATTCCGCCCGCGGTTGGGATCTGTACGGTGCTGTTGGGTGCACGGGCTCTGGAACGGCGCTGACGTCGCTGTACGCGCAAGGGGTGGATTTTTCCCTTGACAGTGGAATGTCCCGTCCGTACATTGCGTTTGTCCAAGGCGAACGAGGCCAAGCGGCTTCAACGGCAATGGACATTGACGCGAGGTGACCCGTCTACCAGGGAGACTCAATGTCTCCTCACATCGGCAACCCTTCCTGACTGACTTCCTCAGTTTCCTTCCCCAAACTCCCCGCCAGTCGCACCACAGCGTCAGTCTTCTCGTCGGCCACCGGAGAAATTCGGTGGCCGACCTTTTTCTTGTCAGGTTCGCCGTCTTTCCCCGTCACGCAAGATGCGATAGTTTCTTACGCGATGACCGCGATGTGCGCGCGGTGGAGAGCTGGCAACCGATGGCAAACGTGATGGCCGCTCGCAAACTGCGAATTGATCCGGGCAGGGCACTGATTCCCGTCAGCCTCGGACTGTTCTTTCTGCTGCGCTTCGTCTTCCACGTCCCAACCTGGGTTTTGGCGCTGCTGCTCCTCTGGATCCCCCTCTACTACCTGGGCATTCCCTGGTGGGCGGGGCGGCGCTGGCACGCTTTCGAGCGTGAGTTCGCCTACCGGTTCCCGCAGGGCGACCACAAAGCCCTGTTGGGCTTCTGGCACGGTCAGTTTTTCCTGCGTCAGTTTGGGCCCAAGGCGTTGATGCTTGAGAAGCTGGCGCTCATCTACCAGGCCATGGGCAGGATTCGGGACGCCGAGACGGTCCTGGAGCGTGCGGTGGAGCTCGCGGACAAGCGCATGCGGCCCACGTTTCTGCCCAACCTGGCCCACGTGAAGTACGAGCTCGGCAAGTACGATGAGGCGGAGCCGATCTACCGTCGTTTGTTGCGGCGCTTCCCTCATAACACCGCCGCGCAGACACGCCTGGCGCTGATCCACATCCACACCGGGCACGACATCGACGCATCCCTGGTGGTGTTGCGCCAGCAGCTCGGGCGGGCGCAGGGCGAGGAGCAGCGCCGGATCGAAGAGGCGATCGCGGTCGGTGAGCGCGCGCGGACTTGACGCACGGGGCAGTCTTGCCTACCCATACTCCGCCCGCCTTGGTACCCCCGGGCGAATTGGAGTGAACGATGGAAGATCAGAAGTTCGACAAGCGCCTCATCGAGCGCCGGATCCGCAACGGCATTCTCACCCGCGAAGATTTCGACAAGCACATGGCGGCGCTGCCCGACGCGGAGTCGAATGTCGACGTCGTGGAGGCCACTGTGGAGGCGGTCAAGGCCGAGCGGGAATCGGCGGCCAACGAGAACTGACGGCATGCCAGGCACGCTGCCGCTGATGGATTTCTCCGGACTCGTCGTGTCCATGCACGCGTCTGCGCTGATGTATCTGGGGGCGATTCCGACCCCCGACGGTGAGACGGTGCACGACATCGACCTGGCGCGGCAGTCCATCGACATGCTGCGCGTGATCGACGAAAAGACCCGCGGAAACCTCAGCGAGGATGAAGAGAAGCTGATGCAGAAGCTGCTCTTTGACCTCCAACTGGCCTACGTCAACGCCACCGAGCGTGAGCAGACCTGACCCCCGGTCGGGAATCTCCGCCCCGAGGCGCCAGTTTCAACTCCCATGATGGCGCATCCAGGATTCCAACTTCAGCGGCGCGACCTCCTCGTGAGATGGGGCGTGGTGTTGCTGGTTTGTACCCTGGTATCCGGCTGCAAAGCGCGGCAGGACGGCCCGGATCCCCAGGCGCCGCCGCAAGCTGCTCCCGCAGCCGAGGCCCCGAAGGCGCCGGCGGCGGTGGTCCCTGCTGCGCAAGCGGGTGCGGAACACCCCGGTTACCTGCGCCCGGCGTCGTTTGCGGACCTGGTGAAACGGTCCAACCCGGCCGTGGTCAACATCTACACCAAGGTCATCCGGCGCGAGCGCGGTCGCTCGCTGGACCCATTCTTCCCAGGAGCCCCGCGGGATCGAATCTCGGAGTCACTCGGCACCGGTTTCCTGATCGACGCCAGCGGCGTCATCGTCACCAACCACCACGTGGTCGACCACGCCGCGGAGATTCGCGTGCGTACGGTCGACGACAAGGAGTACGACGCCATCGTCGTGGGCACCGATGCCCGCACGGACATCGCCGTGATCGAGCTCAAGGACGCGCCGCCGCAGCCGTTTCTCGAGCTTGGCGACTCGGACAAGGTGGAGGTGGGAGAGTGGGTCGTGGCCATCGGCAACGCCCTCGGGCTCAGCAGCACGGTCACCGCCGGAATCATCAGCGCCAAGGGGCGGTCTGATGTACCCCTGAGTGGGGAGGTCCGCTACGCGGACTTTCTGCAGACCGACGCGAGTATCAATCCCGGCAACAGTGGCGGACCCCTGCTCAATATGGCCGGCGAGGTCATTGGCATCAATTCAG
>CALBXO010000463.1 GCA_937890335.1 uncultured Pseudomonadota bacterium
GCCGCGTCGACGTTCATCGAGGGCTTCCAGACCCCCACCCTCCTGACCATCGACCGCCGCACCCAGGACCTGTTCACGTGCGACACCGGCAACCGGCGGATCGCGCGGGTCACCACGGTGGGCGAGCCTGCGCTGAGCACCGCCGTAGGCAACTACGAGGGCCAATGTGGCGGCCTGCACTTTGACGAGTTCGGCAATCTGTTCGTCCTCAACGACGCCCGGGGCGAGGTCCACGTCTTTGCCACGGAGGTCGTAGACGGCCACACGCAGGTGGTGGACGAGCTCCATTGGCTCTTTGGCGGTCTGCTGGCTCCCTACGACATCATCTTCGACCGCAACGGGCACCTCGTGTCGTCTCTCGTGGACGAGGACACCATCATTCGCATCCTCCTGGAGGAGCCCACCGCGCCACCGGAGATTGACCTGCGCGTCACGCACACCAGCGCCTCCGACGGTGTGGACGAGGCGTCGGCCCGGCCGGATCTGGGCCAGGACGGGCCCACCTGGCAAGACGGCGTGGTGCAGTGGCGCCGCGTGCTGACCACCGACGAGACCGAGGTCGATTTTGCCTACGACCAGCACCTCACCGGGCTCGTTCCGGGCGACAGCATCCCGCTGAGCGACGGGACCGCTCTGCGGTACACCGCTGGCGATGACGCAGAGGTGGAGACGGAGCTGCCGCCCGTGTTGGGTTTTGTGGACCACGTCGTCGGGTTGAGCCCGGACCTTGTCACGCTTCGGCGAGGCACCCACCAACGCCTGACGGTGCACCTGCGCAACCACCGCCTCGAGGCCGACACCTTCAGCCTGTTCCTGGACGGCATCGACCCCCACATCGACTGGACTCTTCGGCGCGAAATCGAGATTCCGGCCCAGAGCGAAGCCACTGTCGAGCTTCGCCTGACCGCGCGAGAAGAGGCCGCCTCGGGCATGAGCCAGTTCTCCGTGCGCGTCCTCTCGGCGCTGGGCACGGTGGATCGCGCCGTGGGCCGGATCAATGTCACCGGCGATCCCATCGTCATCACCACGCGGACTCGGCCCCCCTCCGTGCAATGGGGGCAGCGGGCGACGATCGAGGTTACATTTGCCAAGTCCCCCGCCGACGGTCGGCGCGGGTTCACCATGCGCTCCTACGGGCTGTCCGGCATCGTCGACGGCGGGCGTGAACTCTACGGACTGGTCGACTACCTGCGCACAAACACCATCGTGCAGAACCACGATCGCGTGTTCAAAGCGCCAGCCGGAACCTACCCCTTCCGCATCGAGCTGACCGAGCTCGGCGGGCAGAGCCGCCTCGCCGGTATCGCCACCGGCACAGTCACCATCACCAATGAGGTGGGGGTGCGCGTCACGGCAGACCCGCCGCTCGTGATCACCGGACGCGGCCAGCCGGTCACATTCACCGCCGTGATCAGCAACCCCGGTACCCGCGAGGTCAACGTCCGGCTCAGCCGCTGCTGTGGCCCCGCGTTCTGGAGCCCCAGCTTCAATGCTGGGCCCCACAGACTCGGACCGGGACAGGTGCGCCGTGTCCCGATCCGCCTGAATCCCAACGCAATCCTGGTGGGTGACTACGGTCACAGGCTCGAGGTGGAAGACGTGGGGGACCCGGACATCCGTCACCAGTTCACGGCCACCGTCCGAATTCTTCAGCCGGGCGCAAACCTGAGCATTCAGAACCCGCGCCACGCCACCGCGTTCCAGGGCGAGGCGACCATTACCGCCCGCCTCTCGCGCGCCTACAGCAGCCCCGGTGCGCGCTGGCGCGTCGGCTACGAGAGCGCGCTGGCGTTCAACGGCGAGCTCGCCGTGGACAGCGTCGACCTCACCCAGGTCTCCTCGCGCAACTTCCCCATCCGGTTCCGGAACCTGGACGGGCTCGCGCCCGGGCCGTGGACAGTTCGCGTATTCGCGTGGCCTGAGGACAACCCGGAGATCGTATTCGAGGAGTTTGCCAGCATCACGATCCCGGCAGGGGGCGTCACGGCCGAATTCGATCCGCAGACGGTCGTCCTGCCGCAGGTAGAAGCCGACTCGGTGCTGCTCAGTGTCCTGAACCACGACTATGACGTACCGCACGACGCTGCCGTCGAGCTGGAGGTGGATGGGGAAGGCCTGGAAGTGCAGGCCGCGCGCTCCGACCTCGCCCTGGCGGCCGGCGGGCGCGACGACCAGGTCATCAACCTCCTGCCGTCGGCACCCGGTGACTACCAGGTCGTCGCCACCATCACGCCTGAGGTCGGGGACCCGGCTGTCGCCCGCCTGCGTGTGATTGTCCTGGACCCGGCGAACGCGCCCGTCATAGACGACGTGGCAGTGGACCCGGACCCGGCCCTGGAAGGCCAGGCGTTCCAGCTGACTGTGACCGCGCGCGATCCCAACGACGACCCTCTGGTCTTCGACATCGACACCGACGCGGACGGCGAGTTCGACATTGAGGGATCGCCCAACGCCACGCACACCATTCGGTTTGCCGACGACTTTGAAGGCGACCTGCGTGTGCGCGCACGCGACCGGGACGGCGGGTTCCACGAGGTGCTCTACGCACTGATCGTCGAGAACGTCGCGCCGTCGTTCGACAACGCGCCGACAACCGTGGGGGCCGAGGGCGTCGGGTATCGTTTTGACGCCGTGACGACGGACCCTGGCGATGACACGGTCACCGTCTCACTTGTGGACGGACCCGATGGCGCCTCCCTGGACGGGGTGGCACTGACCTGGACCCCGAGCGCCGACCAGGCCATCGAGGGATCTGCGACCTTCACGCTGCGCGCCAGCGACGAGGATGGCGGACAGACCGACCTTCGCTGGGTGGTCAGCCTGGACCGCGACAACACGCTGCCCACGGCCCCGACACCGATCTTCCCGGTGGATGGACAGGTGGTCGGCAGGGTGGTGAACCTACGCCTTGAGCCGGCCATCGACCCCGACGGCAACGTCCTCGAGTATCACTTTGAGGTCTACCAGGGCCAGGCGCTGGTCGCAGAGGCGACGACAACGCAGCTGACCGCTGCGGTGTCGCTCGACGGAGCCGGGCCGCACGCCTGGCGGGCCCGCGCCCACGACGGAATCGGTTTCGGTCCATGGTCCGAGACAGCCGGCTTCAGCGTCGATCCCAACGCCGTTAACCAGCCGCCCGAGGCGCCCGAGATCGTCCGACCGAACGGCGAGTCCGTGGTGGAGGACTTCCCGGTCGTCGCCGCGTGGTCGCCCGCCTTTGATGCCGAGGGTGACGCGCTGACCTACGACGTGCAGGTCGTCGCGCAGCGAGACGAGGTGGTGGTCTACGAGGCCAGCGCGCTCGAGCCGGGCGACGCCGAGCCCATCGAGCACGAGCTGGCGCAGCTGCCCGGCGGCGAGACCTGGACCCTGCGGGTGCGCGCCGCGGACTCCTTCGCGGCGGGCCCGTGGGCCGAGGCGACCTTTGATCTTGTGAACCGTTCGCCGGACGCTCCCGTTCAGATCTCGCCCATCGACGGCGAGACCGTCGAGGGTGACGGCGGGCGGGTGTTGGTGCCGTTGACGTTCACAAGTGTCGAGGATCCGGATGCGCACACCGTGAGCTACGTCGTCGAGGTCTTCAGCGACGCCGACTTGAGCGACTCCGTGTTCCGCACCCAGATCGCGGGTACGGGGACGGATACAGTCGTGGCGACGTGGGAGGCGCCCACCGTGGCCGCCGCCTGGTTCTGGACCGTCCAGGCCGTGGATGAGCTCGGCGCACCGAGCGCATCCGTCGGACCCGAGGAGTTCAACGTCTTGCAGATCACCGACAACAGCCCGCCCGAGGCGCCACTGCTCGTGGAGCCCGTCACGGGTGCGGCTGTCGGGGCGGGACCCGTGACCTTCGTGTTCGAGGGGGCGCTGGACCCAGACGGGGACGCGGTCACGCACACGTTCGTTCTCCGCAGCGCCGGCGCGGAGGTGGAGCGGCGCACGGATCTCGCCGGCGACGCCGGGCAGCGGATTGAGCGCAGTGTGGACCTCGGTCCCGGCGACTACGAGTGGACCGCCTTCGCGACGGACGTCCGCGGGCTCGACGGTCCCGAGGCAGACCCGCAGCAGTTCAAGGTCGGCCCGGACAACCTGCCGCCGACCACGCCTCGCCAGGTCTCACCCGTAGACGGCGCACAGGTGGAGCCCGGCGCGCTGTCGCTCGAGGTCGAGGCGTCCACGGACCCGGAGGGAGCCGGCGTGTCGTACCACTTTGCCGTCTACGCGGACGGAGCCGACGCACCCGTCTGGACGGGCGAATCCGCCACAGTGACCGTCGCAGTGCCGGAGCTGGGGCTCGACGATGGCACCGCGTTCCAGTGGGAAGTCTGGGCGCGGGACAGCGGCGGGCTGGAGAGCCCGCGGTCCCCCCGCGAGTCCTTCCAATGGACCGTCGAGCCCGGCGGACCGTCTGTCACGGTCAGCAAGGCCAGCGATTGCGACTGCCGGACGACCTCCACCGCGCGGTGGCGGTTCTGGCTGCGCCGCTGACTGAGGCGCGGTGACCAGACCTGGCCACTTCACTGGCCACCGCAACCCTACGCGCCACCCTCGCAGCCGTCACAGCGGCGTCCACGGCTGGCACGGCTCCTGCTCTAGGGTGTGGCATGAAGTACACCGCCCTTAGCCTCCTCCTCCTGCTGACCGCCTGCGGCGCCGAGCCGTCCAATTCGTCGTCAGGCAACAATGGCTTCGTCCAGGACGAGGTCCCGGGCAACAACGGGGGACCGGACGAGCCGGGCAACAACGGGCAGGTCATCGAGCTGTCGCTCACCGAGCCGACGGAAGGCGCGGTGCTCACCAACAGTCTCGTCGTCGTGCGCGGAGCCATCACCGGGACCGACGAAGTGCTGGTCGCCGGCACCGAGGCGCGAGTGGAGAACGGCGAGTTTGTCGCCAGCCTCCTGCTTCAAGACGGAACCCAGACGGTCACCGTCGCCGCCGGCAGCAAGACAGCGACGGTCTCGTTCACAGTCGACGCCCAGGGTCCCCGCATCGTCGTCAACTCCCCACCGCGGGGCGCCTTTGTGGACGCGAGCCGCGAGTCCGAGGTCGTCGTCCGAGGCTTCGTGGAGGACGCGGGTGGCGATGTGGCGAGCGCTACGTTCAACGGCGAACCGCTCACGCTCGCCGACGACGGAACGTTCGAGGTCGTCCTCACGCCCCGCCGCGGTGTGAACTCCCTGCGCATCGAGGCGCAGGATGACGCCGGCAACGGCTCCAGCGCGCAGCGCGGCCTCATCTACGGTGACTTCGCGCCCGTGGAGGGTCGCGCCTGGAACGCGCTGACCCTGGAGACCGGAACGACGCTGTTTCCGGTCATCGAGGAAGCCATTCTGGCGGCCATCGACCGGGAGACCATCGATGCGCTCATCCACCAATACGGTGGCGGTGTGGACGGGCTGGAGATTCTGGGGGTTGATTTTGGCGAGGTCGACATCGTCCTGGAGCCGCGCAACGGCCGGCTGCGCGCTCGCATCTGGGTCTACGACCTCCGCATCGATGTCCGCATCACACAGGACATCATGCTCACGGACATCGTCCTGACGGGTTCAGTCCTCGCGGACCCTGCCGAGCTGTCCACGGATGTCTACGTGAGCGCGACGCCGGACGGTAGCATCCGGGCGAGCCTCGGCAACGCACGCGTCACGCTGACCAACTTCGACCTCGAGATCGACGGCGTCCTGGACGTGTTGGCCAATTGGCTCGAGGACTGGATTGGCACACTCGCCGAGGACGTTCTGGTCAACGTCGTGAGCAAAGTAGTGGTGGATGAGCTCTTTGACCCCGCGCTGCTCGAGCGCGGCATCGAGATTCTCGGGCACCGCATCGACCTGTCCGTCCTGTTGACCTACATGGCAATCGACGAGAACGGTGTCACCGTGGTCGCCGACATGGAGACCCCGCCCGAGGCGGTCATGGCCGGACACGAGGCGCCGGGAGTCTATACGACCGAGCACGAGACCCCGTTCGGCCGCGGCGAGCGCGACGTGCAGCTCGCATTCAGCGACGACTTTGTGAACAAGGTGCTGTTCCAGTTCTGGCGCGGCGGCGTCCTCGACATCGACTTCGCGGACCTCAAAGGCGAGGACGGCGTGGTGAGCGAGCAGCTGACCGTGCAGCGCTTTGCCCTCATCGCCGGTCGTGACCTGTTGGACCACGCGGACCCCGACACCCCGGTCGGCATCCGTATGAAGCACGCGCTGCCGCCCATCATCGCATTTGAGGACGGCCAGGTGCGGGTGGACATGGCCGATGTCCTGGTGGACCTCTACATCGACGACGGAACCGCGACGCGCTTCGCCACAGTTGCGCTGGCGATGACCCTCTTCATCGAGATCACCGTGACGGAGGACGGCCCGCAGCTGAACTTCCGGACGGAGGCCTCGGCGGACCTGGACGACGAGCCGCTGTTCGACATGGACGACCACACGATTGAGGCGACCATTGCAGCGCTGCTGGAGACACTCCCCGCCATCGTCGGTTCGCAGGGGCTCAACAGCTTCTTCAACCTGGACGGCGCCGACGTACTCGGCCTGTACCTGACCGGCGGCGATGTGAAGGTCGGGGACGGCTACGTCACCTACGACGTGGGCATCGACCACCGCTGACCGGACACCCGGTGAGCCTGCCGAGACAGGCTCCCTCAAGTGGCGAGGCGTCCGCTCCGATAATCCAGCAAACCGACCTGCTGGAGTGTCCATGCGACCGCTACTCACGCTGCTTCTGATCCTCGGCACCACGGCCTGTGTCGACGCCCCCGCGCCCGACTCCGCCGCCACCCAGACCATCGAGCAGGCTGACACCGTCGATTCCTGCCGCGACGGGTGCGCACGGAGGGCCACATACGAGCACGCTCGCTGCTTGCGCAGTGGCGGATCCCCGGAGGATTGCGCCGCGGCGACCGCCGCCCAATGGCAGTCCTGCGAGGGCAGCTGCGCGGGCGCGGAACGAACCTGCCGTGACCAGTGCGTCGACCTCGGTAAACAAGTGTTCCGAGCCTGCGTGAACCACGGCGGCTCGCGGGCTCGATGCATTGTGAAATCGCGACGGAAGACCGCCGCCTGCACCCGGAACCGGTGCCAGCGCGACCGCCCCTCCTCGTGTGAGAGCCGCTGCGAGGACAGCTCGTTCGACTACCTGGCCCGCTGTCTGGCGCAGGGCCACCCTGCCCCCCACTGCCGCCGCCGGGCCTCGAGGCTGGCGGAGCTGTGCACCACCCACCACTGTGCACCCCGGACCTGTGACGATGTGCAGTGCGACCGCGGCGCACGCTGCGAGATGAGCGACGAAGGTCCGCAGTGCGTCCGGCGCACGTGTGAAGATGTGCAGTGCGACCGCGGGCAGCGGTGCGAGATGAACGACGACGGACCGCATTGTGTTCGGCTCACATGCGAGGACGTGCAATGCGATCGCGCACAACGCTGCGTGATGAGCGACGACGGCCCACACTGTGTGCGGCGCACCTGTGACGACGTGCAATGCGATCGCGGGCAGCGCTGTGAACCGACAGAGGATGGGCCCGCTTGTGTCGCCCTGACCTGCGACGACGTGCAGTGCGGCCATGGGCTGCGATGCGAGCTGGGCGACGAAGGTCCGCGCTGCGTCCAACAGACGTGTGACGACGTGCAGTGCGCCGTGGGGCAGCGCTGTGAAATGAGCGACGAGGGCCCTCGGTGCGTGCGGCTGACCTGTGACGACGTGCAATGCGGCCACGGGCTGCGGTGCGAGATGAGCGACGACGGACCTCACTGTGTCCGCCCCACGTGCGACGATGTGCAATGCGACCGGGGGCAGCGCTGCGAGATGACGGACCAGGGCCCAGCATGTGTGCCTCTCACCTGCGACGACGTGCAATGCCCGCAGGGCGAGGTCTGCACGGTAGTGGACGGCGCGACCGTCTGCGCGCCGCCGCGTGAGCCCGGCGAGTGTGTCGACCAATGCGAGGGGGAGGCCAACAGCATCTGGACCCACTGCCGCGAGAACGGCGGCCGAATCGAAGAGTGCAGCGGGCGCGGCAGCGACCACAACATCCGCTGCCAACGGGCGTGTCGCGACGAGTCCAGCTGCCGCCGTGACAGCTGCGACCTGGACCAGCAGTGCCAGCTCGGTTTTGACGACCGCGCCGTCTGCGTCACTGTCCTGGACCAGTCCTGCGTCTGGCTTTGCGAGCAGGATGGCGACGCGTTCGAGGCGCAGTGTCGCCAGGAGGGACACGATTGGGACCTCTGCGCGCAGCGCCGGGCCGCCCATGTCAGGGGCTGCGCCGGCGAGTGCGGGGGCAACCATGTGGGCTGCGGCGACATCGTCTGCCCCAACTCCCACCACTGCCAGACGTACGATGGCCACGCCTTCTGCATGCCAGACCAGCTCCCGGGGTGCCGTACCGACTGTCAGAACCGCGGCACGGAGGCCTACGAGCAGTGCGTACGCGACGAGCGCCCCAACCCCGAATGCGAGGAGCTTGGCAACCAGGTCGCGGAGGACTGCACCTCCTTCTGTCCGGTGCAGCCGCAGACGTGCGGTGAGCTCGACACCTGCCCCAACCAGTACCGTTGCCACGAGACCGACGCCGGCCCTGTCTGCATCGACGCGCCGCCGCAATGCGCGTGGGGCTGCGAAGTCCTGCGCCGCAATGACGTCGCCGTCTGTCTCCACTACGGCGGCGAGGCCGAGGCGTGTCGCCAGGAGGGCCTGCTGGGCTACCGGCAGTGCGTCTACAACTGCCGCGAGAATCGCTGACCGGGCTGAACGCGTGAGTTGATCGGCCCTCGACGGTCAATTGCCCGATTCCAGCGTTGGCCGAGCTTGACGGGGTGAGGCCCCGTCGGCGCTCGACCGCAACTCCGCTTCGCTCCGTCTCCGCTGCGCTCCGCTTGGTCTCGAACAATTTGCCTCGCCGATCATCCGGCCAACTCAAGCGTTCAATCCGGTGAGAGGGTGTCTACAAATTCGGACCGAGTCTGGCCAAGCATCGTCGTCGTGGGTGTTCCTGGCGCAAGGAAGCATATGCTCGACATGCGCCCGCGAGACAGGGGCGCCCACGACGACGAGGCGCAGGCGAGGCGACGGGAGAATTTGTAAACACCCACTGAGCCTGGTGGGTGCCGACGAGACCGGACGGTCGCCGCCAGTGCGTCCAAGCGGGGCACTCAGGCGCAATTGTGCCGACTGCGCGCACAACGCCTCAAGCAAGCAGCAGGCGGCCGACCCACGGTCGGGCACGCCGTCGGTCCGTCGCGCCGGTCGATTGCGCGTCGCGCCGAGCCGGGCTGCATGTCAGCCGCCTAACCAGCCGACGAGGCGCGTGGCCGTCCAGAACATCCCCAACGCAGCGCAGCCGCCCACCAGAGTCGGTTCAGCCCAGCTTGCTTTTGGCGCGGACCGCAGCCACCTCAGCGCTGGCCACGCCACCACCGCCAACGCAATCTGGCTCAGCTCCACGCCGCCGTTGAACAGCGCCAGGGGGAGCGGACGCACGGCCTCGGGTCCGAGCGCGCGCAGCGCCTCCGCGAAACCCAGCCCGTGCACAAGCCCAAACAGCGCCACCATGGCGAACCATTGCCAGCCGCGCCCTTCCCGCGCAGCAGCCCCCACAGCCGCCGCGGTCATGCCGGCCAGACACAACGCCGCCCAAGGGTTCCAGTAGCACGCCGCGAGGCTCCCCACGCCGCCAGCCACGGCCACCACCAATGCCAGCCGCCGCCTCGGTCCCGAACGGCTGCCAGCTTCCACGGCGAACACCAGCACCGACGCACCTATCAGCACCTCTGCCCCCGCAGCGTCGACAGCCACGTAGCCCAATGCCGCTCCGACCAATGCGAGCGCGTGCCCGACCGTGAACGCCGTGATTCCGCCGAGGACCTGCCGGCGCGTCCCCGACAACAGGACCAGGAGCAACAAAAACGCCAGATGATCCAGACCCGTGACGACGTGCTCTGCGCCCAATTGCGCCCACGCCCAGACCGCAGGTTCACCGAGGTCGGCGCTGCGGCGGGCCGCGGTCAGCACATGCTCCTGGCCGCCCACGCTCGTGAAATGGAGATGCGCCGGTAGCGCGTCGAACAGAAGGTCGCTCTCCACCTGGCGGGGCGAGCGCGAACAGGAGACCGCCCAGGTGAACCTGTGCCAGCCGGCCGGGGCGCGCAGCTCCTTCACCGCGCCCGCCCCGACTCCGGAAGCACTTCCCGGGCCGTCCGGCGCCCGGTAGCGGCAGCCGTCGAGCCGGACCAGATCCGGCAGGACCTCCGGACCGGCCAGCGCCGTCGCCTCGACCGACCGGACCCTCACCACGACGACGCCCGCACCGTCACCGACCGTCCAGGTCGAGTAGGACACGCTGCGCGTATGCGCCTGCGCTTCCGCCGCCCAGAGCCCCAACACCACGGCGAGGCCGACAGTGACGGCAACCGCAGGGTGCCAATGGCCCCACGAAGAACTCATCGGAGAATCCGTGTACGGCCGCGCAGATCCCCCAGAAACTCTCGGAGGGCCACGTCCACCCTGTCGCGGCGCCACTGTGCCTCCACGGCCTCCCGCGCTTCCTCGTAGGACGGAGCGACGCCCCCTTGTGCATCGATCAGCACCAGGACATGCGTCGCGGATGGGGTCTTCACCACGCCGCTCACCTCCCCCGCGCGTAGGGTGGAGACCGCTCGGGAGGGCGAATCGCCCAGGTAGTCGCGCAGCTTGGATTGAGGCAAGAGCGCATCCGGGAGCAGAGAAGGTCGATCCCCAGCGGCGCTCAATCCCGCCACCAGGGCCCGCCGCGCGGCCTGCGCTCGATGCTCCGCGTCGGCACCCACAAACAACAGCTCGCGGACATGGACGCGCCGGTCCACCGAAAAGCGTCCAGGCTCGCGGGCAAACAGCGCGCGCAGCTGCGCCTCCGTCGGCGCGCCCTCGTCTTCAGCACGGGTCTCGACGTGGTCGATCACCGCCTCCACGAGCAGCGCGCGAACGCGCGGGTCCTGCGTGGCGATGCCCAGCTCCAGACCGCGCTGAACCGCGAGCTCTTCGTCGATGAGTCGATCCAGCGCCGTGGCGCGGGCCTGTTGGGGCGTCAGGTTTGAGTCCGTGAGCAACGCGCGCTCGGCGCGCTGCACGCTGGCCTCAGCGATGGCCGTCTCGCCGACGAGCGCGGCGGCGCCTTCGGGTAAACCACCGACCGCCGGACCCAGCCGCAACACGCTGGCGAGCGCCAGCAAGAGCCCGAGCGCAGCCCCAAGACCGAGCGCGTGCTCTCTGGGACGCTGAATCAAATCGACTCCCGTCGCCATGCCGGCCAAACAACACCGCCTTGCGCACGGCCTTCGGCCGACGCTGCTGCGGCATCGCCGGCCTGCGACCGCACGAAATGCGGCGCCGTTTGTCTCGCCCTGGCTCGGTCCGCACTTTGATCCAGCGTCCTAACGAACGCCATCGCCGCCCGGCTCCCCTGCCGTCCCCGCGTCGGGCGAGGCGGCCCCAGGCGCCGCAGCAGGCGCATCGGCGGACGACCCCTCTGCGGGTGCCGCTCCCGCCGCGTCCCCGTCCGGAGACGCCTCTGCGGGCACCACCTTTGGCGGGGCCGGGGTCAGGAACAGGGGAGAGGACCAGGCGCGCTCGGCCGCGGGCGCAAGGCAATCGTCGTCCGAGGCGACCCGCCAATCGGCGTAGCACGGACGGCACTTCTCCCCCTCGGGCGTGTCGTCACAGCGCAGGTTGCGGCCGTTGACGGTCGGAGTCGGCTCCTGGACCGCGCGCACATAGTAGACGACCTCACGCCCCGCGCTGAGAAACTCCGGATCCGTGAAGTCCACAGTGCATCCAGTCGGATCGTCACCGCAGTCAAAGGTCTTCCACGGGTCCTCGACCAGCTCCTCTATCTTCTCGTCCGCGGTCATCTGCCGGCGAATGCGAATCACATCAATCCGGTCGATCTTCCGACGCTTGTCCGACGGGTGGTAACACTCACCGAAGCACAGCTGCTCGAGCCGCTCCTCCGGCAGAGTCGCCCCAACCCAGTCGGGGCAGCCGGGCTTGGGCTCAAACGCGCCCACGGCGCGAGCGCGGAATGTCGGCGCCGCCGAAAGTGGCAACTGACCACCCATGGGTACCGCCCCGTCCGGCCCGTTGACCAGGTCAAACCAAAGCAACATCCGGTCTCCACTGGTCCCATAAACCTCGCGCCGCTTGAGCGCCGACCAGATCGACTTGCGCTCCCGCTTCTCCGCATGCACGGCCACCAGGCCCCCGGTGATGAAGAAGCTGGCCTGCCGCTCGAGGTCCACGACGATGAACGCGGGCAGTCCGTTGAGGTCGAGCGCCCGCGACTCGGCCGACGGCTCTTCGGGGGCTCCGTAGACCAGATCCGACCACTCTTCCGCCTCCGGCCCCATGGCCTCGGCCATCGCCTTGCGCCGGAACTCTTTGTAACCGGTTCCCGGACGCGCCGTGTGGTTGTCGCTGGAGGCGATGAAACCCATCGTCTGGTGGAGGGGCTCGTCGCCGCTGAAGTCGGCCTTGGACAGAATGTACTGCGCCGAGCCGCCGGGTCGGTAGT
>CALBXO010000464.1 GCA_937890335.1 uncultured Pseudomonadota bacterium
CCAGGACTCCACCGAGCTGACCGGCGACATCAACTACCGGAAGATCGCCATCTACGGCTCGGACTCGGACCCGCGCGCGTTCAATTTTGACGGCGAGTTCAACATCGCCAACCGCGGGATCATCGAGTTCATCGAGATTCTCAAGCTCGACGTGGCCTTCCTCTACGACCTCCTGGGTGCGACCCAGGAGCGCAAGATCAAGCCCAAGAAGTTCGCGCAGACGGACATCGATGAGGTCATCATCGGGCACACCAACGAGCCCGAGTACCGCAAGCTCATCAAGAATGAGTTCATGGAGGCGCTGCGGGATCGTACGGTGAAGATCGACATCCCGTACATCACCAAATACGCCGAAGAGATCCGCATCTACACCAAGGACTACAACTCCAAGAAGGTGCGCGGGAAGCACATCGCGCCGCACACGCTGGAGATGGCAGCGATGTGGGCGGTGATGACGCGGCTCGAGGACCCGAAGAAGCACAACCTCACGCTGCTCCAGAAGCTCAAGCTCTACGACGGCAAGACGCTGCCCGGCTACACGCAGGACAACATCAAGGAGCTGCGCAAGGAGTCCGAGAACGAGGGCATGATCGGCATCTCGCCCCGCTTTGTACAGGACAAGATCTCCAACGCACTCGTGAGCGACAAGACCGAGTCGTCCATCAACCCGTTCCTCGTCATGCGGGAGCTGGCCAAGGGTCTTACGACCCACAGCCTCATCACGAACGAGGACGACCGCAAGCGCTACACCGAGATGCTGGACGTGGTGCGCCAGGAGTACGAGGACATCGTCAAGAACGAGGTCCAGCGTGCCATCAGCGCCGACGAGGACGCCATCGCCAAGCTGGCGGCCAACTACATCGACCACGTCAAAGCGTACACGCAACGCGAGAAGATCCGGAACAAGTACACCGGCCAATACGAAGAGCCGGACCAGCGTTTCATGCGGTCGGTGGAGGAGAAGATCGACATCCCGGACGCCCGCAAGGACGATTTCCGGGTCGAGATCATGAACTACATCGGCGCCCTGGCCATCGAGGGCAAGGCGTTCCGTTGGGACACCAACGAGCGGCTGCGCAAGGCCCTGGAGCTCAAGCTCTTTGAGGACCAGAAGGACAGCATCAAGCTGACCACTCTCGTCTCCAACGTCCTGGACAAAGAGACGCAAGAGAAGATCGACATCATCAAGCAGCGGATGATTCGCAACTACGGCTACAACGAGGAGTCGGCCACGGACGTCCTCAACTACGTGGCCTCGATCTTCGCGCGCGGCGACTCGAAAGACGCCTGACCCCAGCGGAGCCAGTCAAAGGCTGGCTGCGCAGGTCCGCACATCCCCTTCGGAGGAGTCGTGACCGAGTTTCTTGGAAACACCCTGGAGAAGGGCGCCCGGTCAAAAGACGACATCGGCGCCTTCCTGACCGCCGCACCACCGGAGAGCACGCTCTTCCTGCGCGATGCCTTCGAGAACTACGACGGGTCGGAGACCTGGTGGTTTGGTGTGCGCCCGGCGCAGGGTGGCCCGCTGGAAGCCCTGTCTTGCGTACAAGGCACGTTCACGTCGTTGTACGCGGGGAGCAATGAAGCCGCGACGGCGCTCGGCACCCACCTGGCGCGTGTTTCACGTGGGTCACGCGACGGCAAAGAGCACCACGTGCTCGGGCCCAAGAAGCTGGTGGACCGGTTCTACCAGGCGTTCCAGATTGTCGGTCGCGATGTCGTCCATGACAGGGAGCAGGTCCTGCTCGGCGCGGCCGATCCGTCCCCGCTGGCGAGCCCGCGAATCACCGCTGCCGTGGCGACCTCCGCCGACGAAGCGGTTCTGTACGAGTTCCTGGGCGAACAGTCGGTGGAGCAGTTCGGGCGTGACCCGCGGCGACTGAGCAAAGAGGGTCACCGGAAGTTTTGCCAGGCGCTGACCGAGGCAGGTCGCGCCGTGGTTGGGCGTCAGGGGCCATCTCCCCTGCTCGTCGCCGAGTTTGTCCCCCTCTGCGGCGCCACGCTGATCGAGCGTCTGTTCTTTCCCAAACCCTTCCGCCGCGCCAAGCTGATGGGCCGCGGCCTGGGTGCCGTCCTCGGCGTGGCCCTCCAGAAGACCCCAGAGGTCCTCTTCTTCGCCGACTCCCACCGCGCCTACCAACGCGAGGTCGCAGACCTCTGCGGGTTCACCGAACGCGAGACCTACCGGCTCCTCGTTCTGCGCTGAGCCACACTCCCGGGTCTGGAAAACGCCGCAGGGAGTCGCTCGACTTTGTCAGCAGGAGCCTCTGGGTCGCGTCGGCGCGGCGTCCAGACGGTCTCGTGATCGCGGATGACATTGAGCAGCTGCGTTTTCCCTGTCGGGAGTGTTAGCTGTCGGTCTCCGCGAAAATTTGTCCGACCCGTTCCTGGAGATCTGAAAGTTCCTCGATCGATTGTACTTCGCCCAGTCGCTCGGGTCGCAGTCTCTCGACCAGCCGAAGCAGTGCCTGACGGCCTTCCTGACGGCCTTCCTGACGGCCTTCCCGGCGGCCTTCCTGACGGCCTTCCTGACGGCCTTCCTGACGGCCTTCCTCTCGCCCCTCGTGCCACAACTTCACTTGGAGGCGGCCCTCGGGAAATGCGACGTGATCGGTGTGTGTGCTCACGACAAACTCCGCGATTTGCTCTGCAATCATTGTAGGAACGCTGGGGTCGGCGAGCAACCAGCTGCAATTGGCTTCGGCTTCAGCCTTCCCTGATGGGGCGCGCGTCATTCGATAGATTGAAGTGCCGGGGCACTTGTCCAGGTGAACCGTGTCGATGATGACGACGTCGCCAATCGCTCGCTGCGAGCGGTAGAGGCCGCGCGGGTATCGGGGGACCAGGTCTGTGTCGAACTTCAGAACGCTGGCTGGTCGTCCACCGGACAAGATGAGGAGCAGTGGCGGACGGTCGCCATAGGGTGTCTTCGAGGTCACCCAGGCGTCGAGCCGAAGCGCGTGTTTGGCCAGGGCGCGCGCGTAGTTGGGCACGTTGGGCGTCCGACGGTAATGTTCGACAACGAGTTCCCGCTGCCTGACCGCGTCCTGGAGGGGACCCCAGCACGTCGTTGCGTCTCCCACGTGAAAGATTCCGTCGATCTGCCACGAGGCCTGAGGGACACCGATCTCGGGCTGCAATGTGAGCGTCGGATCGGCCATCTGGAAGATGGTAAACGCGCGCCGTTGGTGGGGACGATAACCGTGGTCTGACATGGCCTCCTCAGGTCATGTAGGTTCACGGCCTTGGAAGGGAAGCGTTGCGCGTTTCTTCGGAAGAATGACTGCGGGGGCGCGCAAACGCCGTTCGGTGTTGAGCGCGCCTGCGTGCGTCGGTACGGTGGTGGCGAGGTGATCATGCGAAGCGATCTTGTGTGCGTGGCTGTGATGCTCGGCGTGGTTTTGGTTGCAGTGCCTACCTCGGCGCACGAGCTGACGATCGAGCCCTACCTCCAGCAGTTGACCCCCACGTCGGCGTGGATTCTGTGGGAGACCGACGACGGGGACGAGTCGCAGGTCAGCTATGGGCTGACCGAGGAGCTGGGCCTCGGGGCGAGCGGGACGGCGACGGCGACCTTTGGGCAGGCGCGGGTTCACGAGGTGCCGTTGGTCGGGTTGACGCCGGACACGACGTACTTCTACCAGGTCACCACCGGCGAGGCTGTCAGCGAGCCGAACCACTTTCGGACGCCCGCGACGGCGGATGCAGAGGCGTCACTGCGCATCGTCGCGATGAGCGATATGCAACAGGACTTCCGCAACAGGCATGTGTTCGGCGAGCTCGTAATGGACGGGATCGTCGACTTTCTTTTGCCGCGGTACGGGACGGATTTGAGCGAGGTGCTGGACCTGGTGTTGGTGCCGGGCGACCTGGTGGACAATGGGCTGTTTCTGAACCAGTGGCGCGACACGTTCTTTGGGCCGATTGCCCCGATCTCCGGCCAGGTGCCCGTCTACCCGGTGCCCGGCAACCACGAGCTGGACTCGGACCTTTTCTTCAAGTTCTTCAACCTCCCGGAGAACGGCACAGAGGGGTACAAAGAGCATTGGTGGTGGCACGACGTGTCCAATCTTCGCGTCATCGGCCTCGACAGCAACGGCCGCTACCAGATCCCCGTGCAGCTGGACTGGCTCGACGATGTGCTGGACGACGCGTGTGACAGGGCGGACATCGATTTTGTGTTTGTGCAGCTGCACCACCCGTTCAAGTCGGAGCTGTGGCTGCCGGGTGAGGCGGACTACACGGGCGACGTGGTGGACAGGCTTGAGCAGTTCACGGACCGGTGCCTGAAGCCCAGCGTGCACTTCTTTGGGCACACGCACGGCTACTCCCGCGGGCAGTCGCGCGATCACACTCATTTGTGGGTCAACGTCGCCACCGCCGGGGGCAACATCGACTATTGGGGCGAGTACGAGCAGCGTGACTACGACGAGTTTACGGTGACGCAGGACGAGTATGGGTTTGTCGTAGTCGACGTCACTGCCGGCGACGACCCCACGTTGACGCTGCGGCGGATTGGCCGAGGCGACGAAGACACGCCGGTACAGAATGAACTCCGCGATGAGATTCAGCTGCGCCGCAACAACGTTGCGCCTGTGACGCCCGTCGCGCTGCACCCCGTTGGTGACGCGCACAACCCGGACTGTATCACGCTCAAGGCCTCCCCATTTGAGGACGAGGACGGGGACCTGCACGGCGCCTCCCGATGGCAGCTCGCGCGGGCGTGCGACGCGTTTGATGCGCCCCTTCTCGACCGGTGGCGGCAACACGAGAACTGGTTCGAGGACGTCGACCGACAGGCGGGGGACGATCTGACGGACGAGGTCGTTGAGGGGCTCGATGCGCAGGAGAATTACTGCTGGCGCGTCCGCTACCGCGACCGGTCGCTCGGGTGGAGTGAGTGGTCCGAGCCCCAGCCGTTTTTCACGGGCGCGACGAGTCTGACGGGCAACCTGGTTCAGAATGGTGACGCGGAGGAGGGGACCGACGGGTGGACTGTGGTGGAGGGGTTCTTTGAGTCCGTGACGGACGGCGAGTGCGACAGTGTCGCGCCCTACGACGGCAACCGGCTCTTCATCGTGGGCGGCAATTGCCAGACGGCGGAGTACGCGGAGGCGTACCAGAGCGTGGATGTGTCGCAGTGGGGTGACGAGATCGACGACGCGGAAGTGTCGGTGCAGATCGACGCGTATATGCGCAACTTCAATGGCTCCGACGAGCCCAGGATGTACGCCCGCTACCTCAGTGCGCAGGAAGAGGTGCTCGGACAATCGCCGACGGTGGAGGTCGACGAAGGTCGCTGGACGCAGCGCACCATCACGGAGTTTGCGCCGGTGGGCACCAGGACCGTCGACGTTGTTCTCACCGGGACGCGGCGACGCGGGGACGACAACGACAGCTACTTTGACGCGATCTCGCTGCGGCTGACGCAGGGCGGCGGTGGCTGCGACAACTACGATCCGGACCCAGACCCGGACCCGGACCCGGACGTGGGTCCCGATGCCGAGCCCGACGTGGGACCGGACATGGAGGCCGACGTGGCCGAGCCGGACATGGGTGCGGAGGAAGTGGGCCCGGACTCGGAGGAGGTGGGTCCCGAGGAGGTCTCCCCGGAGATCGGGCCCGAGCCGGAAGAGGTTGGGGCGGATGCTCAGAACCCGCCGGATGCAGCGGGGGACGTACGGCCAGATGTACCGGATGAGGCCGACGGTGACGGCGTGCGCGACGCAAGCGCGCTGGGCGGCGATGCAGACTCAGGCTCCGGGGCGACGGGGTCCGCGACCCCGCCCGCCGACGATGGCTGCGCCTGTGTTGTCCAGAAACGTCCCGACGCGCTGAAGTTCTGGCTGCGCAGGTAGGCCGATGTGCGACCCGACCCTCGGGGCTGCGTTTTCAGACGCGTCTGGTTCACACCACGTGCGCGCCCTGCTCGACGCCACCGGGACGTTCGAAGACAGCGACGCTTTGCTGGCCTACCACGGCCACCTGCTGCAAAGTCGCCTCTTGAGAATGTTCTACACGCGCGACCTGATGATGGGGCCTGCGGCGCGGTATGGGTGGGTAGAACCCATGCCGCTGCCCGTGCTCCAACGTGGTTTGGAGAGGCCATGAAGCAATACCGACCTTCCTCGGCTCGACCAGCGGTCGCTCGGCTGGACCCGAGGGCCTGTGATGTGGTCGTGCTCAGACGCGGCGGCGGGAGGAGATCCGCACGGGCCCGAGGCCAGTCCGCGCTGGCCATGCGGGTCATTGCCCTGGTTGCCGTGGGCCTTCTTGGCGCCTGTGACTCCGACGCACCGAGCGGCCACGACGCGCCAGACGAGGGTGCCTTTGACGTCGCGGTGCCCGATGCGGGCGACGCGGGCCGGGATGCGCCGGACGCTCCCGACGACACCGATGTCGCCCAGGACGCGCAGGCGTGTGGCTGCGAGCCCGGCGAAGTGTGCATCGACGAGGCCTGCTACACCCGCGATTGCGCCGAGGAGGAGTGCGACTCAGGACAGGTCTGCTTTGAGGACCGGTGCGTCTCGCGAGACTGCGCAGGCGTCGAGTGCGGTGCCTACCCAAACATCTGTCGTGACGGGGTCTGCACGACCGGCTCCTGCGAGACCGATCCGGACGTGCGCTGCCCGGGGGGCCTCGAGTGTGTGGACGACCAATGCCTGCTTGCGTGCACGGTGCAGGCAGACTGTGGAGACCTGGCCTGCATCGGTGGCTTCTGTCGGATCTGTGATGTCGCGGCCGACTGCGGCGACACGCTCATCTGCCTGGAGTCGCGCTGTGTCCCGCCGTGTACCGAGGACCCAGAGCTGTGCGACGAGGACGAGGTCTGCGACCCGGACACCGGCCGCTGCGACCCCGCATGCGACGACGAGTCCCCCTGCCCGCCAGGCGAGGTGTGCCGTAGGGGCGTCTGCGAGGACGAGCAATGCACGCCGGACACCGAGGATGCCGACTGCCGCGACGACGAGCTCTGCCTGGACGGAGAGTGCGTCCAGCCAGGGCCCGAGAGCTTTGGCGGGCTGAGCGCCGGCGCGGCCATCCTCAGCTCGACCAGCCACACCTTGCACGCCATCGTGGGCCCGGTGGCCCCCGCCGGTACGACCCTACGAACCCCGACCCACACGCTTGTCCCCGGAACTCTGGGCATTGGAAACTGACATGCAGAGACAACGACACGCATTGTTCGCCCTGTTCGCCGCTCTGGTGATGTCGCTGGCATCGGTCGCCAGCGCGGAGCCCCCGGCCACACTGACGCACCAGGGTCGCCTGTTGGACATGGACGGCCGTGCCATCTCGGGCATCCAGCCCATGGTCTTCTCCCTGCACGCCGGCGAGGCTGACGACGAGGAGCTGTGGGGGGAGTCCTTGGATCTGGCCTTGGACAACGGCTACTACACCGTGACACTGGGGCTGGAAGAGCCGCTGCCGCGGAATCTGTTTGACGGCTCCCCGCTGTACCTTTCCATCGCGGTGGACGGGACCGCTTTTGAGCCGCGCATCGAACTGACGTCGGTGCCGTACGCGTTTCTGGCCGGCGAGGCGGGCAATGTGACGGGTGACATTACGCCGCGCACCGTCACCGTCGGAGATCGGCTGATCATCGACGAGACGGGGGCCTGGGTGGGGCCGGCGGTGGCCGACACCTTGGGGGCGCTGAGCTGCGAGGACGGCGCTCTGGCGGTTTTTAACGCCAATGCTGACGAATGGAGCTGCGGCGAGATTCCAGGGGCGGTCGACGTAGTCGCCGGGGAGGGCATCGAGGTGGTCACGGACGCCGAGGCGGCCACGGTCTCCGTGGCGTTTGCCGGCGATGGGCAGGCGGGCACCGCCGCCCGCAGTGACCATGGCCACGGACCCGCTGGCGTGCCCCTTGGTACCGTCATTGATTGGTGGCGGCCCAGCGACGATTTCCCCATTCCGGACGGCTACGCCATCGCGGATGGACGGGTCGTCGCCGACGACACCAGCCCGTTCTTTGGACAACCGCTGCCCGACCTGCGCAACCGTTTTGCACGGGGCGCGAACACTCCGGCGGAGATCGGGCAGACGGGTGGTGAGGACAACCACGCGCACGCGGGCGCAGGGACCAATACCGCTGGTGGTCACACGCCCACGGGGGCCATCGCGAGCGCTGGTGCGCACGCGCACGGGGGACAGTCGGGCGCCGGCGGCGCACACCAGCCGGCGGGCTCGGTCGCCAATGCCGGAAACCACAACCACACGGGCACCGCGCTCAACGGCGGCAGCCACACGCACGGTCTGCCGTCGGACACTGGGAGCATCAGCGCCCTGTCGGCGAACGTCAGTGGGCATCTCTACTACGTCAGGGACGACAACCGTGGGTGGCGTTCGGACAACCATCTTGCGGTGGACAGCGGATCGAGCAACGCGGAGGGTCACCACAGGCACACGCTCGGCGGAAGCACCAACGCGGGAGGCACGCACGCCCACAACCTGAGCGTCAATTCGGGAGGCACGCACAACCATGCTCTCCAGATGAGCGAGGTAGCGGCGCACAACCATTCGATCCCCACCGAAGCCGCCCACAGTCACGGGCTGTCCATGGACGCAGTGCCCAGCCATGCGCATGAGGTCACGGTACCAGCGGCGCCTCATGTGCCCCGCTATGTCGGACTCCTCAAACTGATACGGATTCGCTGACAGGGACGGCGCCGTTACTCGCCCGCCACATCGCCCTCGCGAATCAGCCCAATGACCGCCGCGGCCTTCTCGTTGGGAATCGGAAAGCTCAACACATAGTGCGCGATCCGCCACCGATCGGTGCGCACGAGCACACCTGAGCCGCGCGCCTCGCCGTATTTCTCGTTGTCGAGCTTCTCGTCAAACCAGGCCGTCGCACCCTGCGCGGAGAGCGTGATGTGACGATCCCGCGCAACGTAGGTCCAGCCTTTCCCCTTGCTGAAATGCGGTTGCGCGTAGGCCCGGAACTCTGCCAGCGTCCACCGCTCCGTGGCGTCCGTACCGACAAACACGCCGTCCGGCGTGAAGTGACCGAAGTAGCGGTCGCCGTCGGCGTGGGAGGCTGCGTCGTGAAAGTCGTCGAGGACGGTCGCGACCTGCGCGACCTGCGTGTCTGGATTCATGGGCGTGGCGGTGGGCGCGGCGGCGCAGCCAGTGGCTGCGAGGACAAGGAGGAGTCGGTACATGGACGAGCTGTATCGCGGCCCGCGCCCTGGATTCAAGCGTTGCGTCAGGCCCGCGGCGAAGCACGTGGTCAAATCCAATGGCTTGCCGCTCGCCCACGCGCGCATACGCTTGTTGGGATGATTTGGTTCTTCCTTGGGTTTTGTGTGGTGGGTGTTCTCGCGGTTGCGCTGAGAGCACGGTGGGTTCGAGGGCGCCAATACGCGCTCTTTGTGGCGATCCTGTTGTCCATCGAGAGCGTGGTGGCGCTGGGCCTCTGGTCGGAGATGGGCGCGTTGCAGCCGGTGTTCGCGGCGCTTCAGGGGACGGTGTTCCTGCACTTCTGGCTGCTGACTCGCCCGAGTATGCGCCCTCTGGCGCTGCGGTTGCTCGTCAGCTTGCCGGCCTCCTTCTTTGTCGGTGGGACCCTGCTGGCGCTGCCGTGGGCCATCGCCTCGGCGGCGGGTTTTTCTCCCTGGTTGGTCTGGCTGCCCTACGTGCTCGCGGCAATTGGGATGGTGGACTCGCTTTGGGCACGTGAGACTTCTGTCGATCTCGTCCTCGACGAGATTGAGGTCCCCCAACTCGCACGGCACCCGCGGGGCAAAGGCAACGGTGGGCGAGCGCTGCGCATCGTGCAGATCGCGGACCCGCATCTGGGCCCGTTCATGTCGGAGGCTCGGCTGCGCCGCATCTGTGAGCGTGCGGTAGAGCGCGACCCCGACCTGATCCTGCTCACCGGGGATTTCATGACGATGGAGTCCCAGACCGACCCGGAGGTGTTGGCCCGCGCCCTGGCGCCGCTGTCCGCAGCGCGGGGCAAGACCTTCGCATGCCTCGGCAACCACGATCATGAGGCGCCCGCCGTCGTGTACGGCGCTTGCGAGCGCGCGGGGATCGAGCTGTTGGTCGACGACTCGCGTCGGGTCCAGACACCCGCTGGGCCGGTGCAGATCGTCGGGCTCGATTTCGTCTGGCGCGACCGCCGTCAGCATCTGGCCACCGTCTGCGCCGAGCATCCGCGCGTGCCCGGCACGACGCGCATCCTGCTCCTTCACGACCCCGGCGCCTTCCGCCATGTCCCAGATGCGGACCTGGTGCTGTCAGGGCACACACATGGCGGGCAGCTTGGCCTGCTCTGGTTCGGCTTGCCCTACACGTTCGTGTCGCTCGTCACCAAGGTCCCGGATCATGGTTTCTGGGCGCTTGGGACATCGCGGCTGTATGTGCACCGCGGGCAGAGCCACTACGGCTTTCCGCTGCGCGTCGGCGTGCCGGCGGAAAACAGCCTGCTGAACGTCTACGTGGGCAGCGCCGAGTGATTTTGGCGCGGCGGGCGTAGCCTCTCACGTCACGTTGTGAAACCGCAGGGGCAGGTGAACCGGTAGGTGGCGCGCGTTGAACACGGCCACTTCATCGACAGGGCCTCTTCACGAAACTCGATTCTCTCCACGAGGCCCCTGCACAGGGGGGTCAATCCATCTCGGAGGTTCACCTCGGCAAAGTGGATCACGCCCTGGTCCCAGTCGATGGCCGCGTCAAAGACATGCCATTGTTTCCCGCTGCCGGTACCGAGCAACGTCAAGCCGCGCGGCGGGCGCAGCTCGGTCTGTTTGGGCGCCTCATACCAACCCGCGCCCCCAGCGTCGATGGGTCGGTGCGCGTCGATGTACTCGCCCCACAACTTCCTCCACGGCGGTGGCGCGTTGGCCTTCCTACGCCCTCCGAGCGCGCCAAAGTCGAGCTCCTCAATTCGCTTGAGGTCGTCGCGTTCCAGCAGCTCGGTGGCGCGCGCCCGGCTTACGCGATTATGGGACAGGTCCAGGCAGCGGAGTCGGGCCAGGTGCGGCGACTGTACGAGCGCTGCGGCCCCGCTGTCACCGACCTTGTTCCAGCTCATGTTGAGCCAGGTGATGTTGCGGACGTCGGGGGATTGCGCAAAGCGAACGGCCTTGTTGCTGGACACACCACGGTCAAAGAGATTGAGCCGGGAGACGAGCCGTAGTCGCGGGTCGGCTCCGTGCGACAATACGCCCGCAGCCCAGCCCTTGCGCGCGACGCGGAGCGTGTCCGGCCACTCCAGCAGGTAGGGTTCCAGGTAGTCGATGGCGACGTTGAGTTCGTTTGCCGGCCAGCGCGTCAACTCCGCGCAGACCGCCTTCCAGGCACTGGCAGACGGCTCCCTGCCCACCAGGTCCCGCAGCCTCTCGGCCCGGTTGGAAACGCTGTCCGACATGCCGAGCGCGGCGAGCAGCTGCCACTCGTCCCAGCGCCTCGCGCCGGCGCCGAGCAGCGGGTCGATGGATCTGCTCGGGTGGCTGCCGACGACCACGACGTCGGGTGGCGGGTCTGGCCGGCCCCTGAGCACAATCGCGCCGGCATGTTCAAGCGCGGAACGAAGCGAGCGGTGGGTGTGCGATTGGAACGTGCCGCTGAGGTAGAAGGTGCGACCGCGCAGGTCCTGGGGTGGGTCCAGCATGCCAGTACTCTACAACGGGGGGCGGAGCTCCGTCCCGCCTGCCGTACCCCGGGCTCAGCGGCACGCGTCCGTGCAGATCTTCTCGGCGCAGCGGACCTGAAACGAGCACGCAGCCGGTTGCGCCGGGTTGGGCGGCGGTGGGCATTGGACGTTCTCGCAGGCGGGCGCGGTGCGCCGGCTTCCCGCCCACGCGTGGTACTTCTTGCTGTGGGCTTTGATCGTCGTCGGCTCCACGCAGCAACCGTTGGGACCGAGGGTCGTGTCGCCAATGCAGTCGGCGTCGACCTCGCAGGCCTGGGGGTCCGGGGCGTCGTCCGTGACGAAGAAGCCCTCCACGACGCCGCCGTCCTCTGAATCGACCGGGACAGGGAGCCGGGCGGTCTCGCTGGGCACGGTGTCAAAGCTGTAGCCGCGGGCTGCTGGCTCATAGTGGCCCGCGGCTGCGCGGGACAGGTACGCCACCGTCTTGCCCTTCTGGAGGACGGGCGTAGGGCGCGGCCCGACCCAGCCGCCGGAGGGGCTGAAATGGACGTATTTGACGACGATGGCCTGGCCGGTCTTCAGCCCGGTCGCGCTGCGTTCGACGCTTACCACAGTCGCCTGCACGACCACGTCGCGGCTCTCGCAGGAGATCAGACACCACTCCAGATCCACGTCCTTGACGTCGAGGTAGATCACCTCGGGGGCGCTGGCCTGCATCTGCGCGTAGTACTTGGGTTGAATCTCGGCGGAGGCTGCGCACACGACGAGCGAGAGGCACGCGCAGAGGATTGTGGAACACGCTGCTCGCATGGGTGGTTCCTGCTGACGGTGGGGCCAGTACCCCCGACCTGTCCTGCCCTGGTCTGCGCCCGCGCGAACACGCCGTCCGCGACGCCCTTGGTCCTCACGTGTTCGAAACACGCTTCGGCCTGC
>CALBXO010000465.1 GCA_937890335.1 uncultured Pseudomonadota bacterium
GGATTTGATGCTCTTGTAGCCGTACTTCCAGGGCACGACCAGGCGCATCGGCGCCCCGTTCTGGCGAGGCAGTGGGCGTCCGTAGATGCCAGTGGCCACGAACGTCAATTCGTTCATGGCTTCGTCCAGGCGCAGCCCTTCGTAGTAGGGCCATTGGTACCAGTCCGCCGCCGCCATTCCCGGCATCTGCGTGGGCTTCTTCGCGGTGATGAACCGAACGTATTTCGCCTCCGGGAGTGGGTCTGCCGCGCGCAGCAGATCGGCGAGCGCGAACCCGCTCCACGGGACGGTCATGGACCAGGCCTCCACGCAGCGGAAACGGTACACGCGCTCCTCGAGCTTCTGGCGGCGCAGCAACGCATCGAAGTCCACCAGCTGCCGGTTGCGCACGAGCCCGCTTATCTCGACAGTCCACGGGCGGGTCTCGAACGCGCCGACTTTGGTCCACACACCTTCCTTGTCCGTGGTGAACTCGTAGAAATTGTTGTACCGCGTGGCCTTGATTTCGGGTGAAATCGCACGCTCGGGCACGCCGTAGGCGGGGTTTCTTCCAACCGGGTAGAGGTCGGCGTGCAGACCCTTCCACGTCGTCTGCGCCACTTCCGGGTGGGCCGGGTCCGTGGGGGGGACCTCCCCGCGCGGTAGCTCGTCCACCTTGGTGGCGCTGTCGCGGGTGCAATTGCAGCCCGTCAGCGCCCCGGCGAGCGCCAGACCACCGAGGCCGAGCGTGCGCAAGAGCTGGCGCCGGTCGAGGTACACCTGTTCCGGCGTCACCGCGGCGTCTGGGAGCGACCAGATTCTGGGTTTTCGAATGAGCATGCGCCGATTCTACCGGCGCGGTGGGCCGCTGGCTACTTGCGCTCCCACCGATCTGCGTCGCGCTTCCAGACCTTGTTCATCATGGTCCCGAACGCCTCCTCGAGGTCGATTCCCTCGGCGTTGGCGATGGCCGTCACCGCGAAGAGGATGTCAGCGAGCTCGTCGGCGACGGGATCCCCGCGGCGTTCGTCTTCCGATTCCTTCTTCTGCTTGGGACCGTGCTTGTGGTTCAGCTCGCGGCTGAGCTCACCGACCTCTTCGATGAGGCGGGCCAGGTTCACCAGCGGGGGCCAATACCCCGCCTTCCACTGGTCCATCCACTCGTCGACGGCATCCTGCATACCCCGCAGGCCGTGATCGGGGGCTGGTTCTGTCACTGATCGCCGCTGTCGGGGACCGTGTCCGGATCCTGGGACACGTCGGCAGATCCGGCGTCGGCGCGGCCAGCGTCGGAGCCGCCTCCCGCCGTACCAGCGCCGCCCACGGAGCCGGGCGGGACACCGCCGGCCGGGTCCACGATGCTTCGCTCCGGGTCAAAGTCCGGCAGATGAGGCTTGGGTTCGTCGTTGCAACCAACGGTGACCAGGGCGAGTGCGAGGAGCAAACTGGCGGCAATGCGCATCATGGTCATGGATCCTAGCGGTCCCCTGGCGGGTGCACAAGAAATGGTGTCGGAGGGGCAGCGTGGGCGATTGACCACGTGATGACGGGGTTGTACGGTGCGCGGCGTCGACCGAAGTTGTGAGCTGACCGTGGAATCAGACCCGAACGGCGAAGAGGGAATTCGCCAGCGTAAAGTCGATCATCTGGATCTGTGCGCACGCGAGGACGTCGAGTATCGGCTCAAGACCTCGCTGCTCGAGCAGGTGCAGCTGATGCACCAGAGCCTCCCCGAGATGTCGGTCGGCGAGATCGACCTCGGAGTCGAGGTAGTCGGCAAGCGGCTGCTGGCGCCGCTGTGCATCTCTGGAATGACCGGTGGCGCGGAGCGCGCGCGGGAGGTCAACCGGGGTCTGGCGCAGCTGGCCCAGGAGGAGGGCATCGCCTTTGGCGTCGGCAGCCAGCGCGCGATGCTTGTGGACCCGACACTCACCGACACGTTCAAGGTGCGAGACGTGGCGCCAGACGTGGTCCTCTTTGGCAATATCGGTGCGGTGCAGGCCGCCCAGTCCACCACGGCAGAGATTGCCGCGGTCGTCGACGCCATCGGGGCGGACGCGCTGTGTATCCACCTGAACCCCGCCCAGGAGCTGATCCAGGCCGGCGGTGACCGCGATTTCCGCGGCTGTGTGGACGCGATTGCGCGGCTGGTCGCCGAGCTTCATGTGCCGATCATCGCGAAGGAGACCGGGTGCGGGATGTCGCCGTCCACGGTGGCGCGCGTAGCCGCCGCTGGTGTCGAGTGGATCGACATCAGCGGGGCCGGCGGGACGACGTGGGTTGGCGTGGAGGCGCTGCGGGCGCGCGAGGGGCGTCGCCTGATTGGCGAGGACTTCTGGGAGTGGGGAATTCCCACCGCCGCCGCTGTGGTCTACGGGACGCGCGCCGGCCGGAAGGTCATCGCCAGTGGCGGCATCCGCAACGGGCACGACGTTGCGCGCGCGTTGGCGCTGGGCGCGACCTGCTGCAGCATGGCGCTGCCGTTTCTACGGGCGTTCATGGACGGCGGGATCGAGGGCGCTCGCGCCTTCCACCGCCGGGTGGTCGACGGTCTGGAAGCTGCCATGCTGTTGACGGGCAGCAGGACCCCTGCGGATCTGGCCAGGGTACCGCGCGTTCTCGGGCCGGCGCTGCGCAGCTGGATCGAGGCGTGACCGTCAATGGCTGCCTGTCGCACGCCGCCGCGCGGGTGATGCCCTCAGGCCTCGTCGGTCTCTTCGCCCTCGGCGCTTCCACCGCCACCACCACGCAGGCGCACGACGCCGTAGCCGGCAATCCCCAATCCGCCGAGGAAGCCAACGGGTATCAGCGCGTAGCTGGCGGTCTTCATCGTCACGGTGGGGTTCTTGAGAATCGGCCGGTCCGGGTTGATCTGGCCCTGTTGCCACAAGCTGATGCCGAGACCGCCGAGGCCGAGGAACAGAACCCCCACAATGATGTAGAGGATGCCGCCAGCCATATCGCCCTTTTTCGCCATGGTCGATTCCTTGGAACGGAGTTGAGTCGGTTCTCCCCGTTTGTACGCCGCCGGGAAGTGGTGGTCAATTTGAGAATGATGGGGCGCGGCGCGTGCGATTCCTGATTCGGCGCGAGCGCCTCTCCAAGATTCTGAAGATCGCGGTGCCGATCGTGCTTGGCATGATCAGCCAGAACGTCCTGAACCTGGTGGACATCGGCTTTGTCGGCCAGCTGGGCGACGCGTCGCAGGCCGCCGTCGGCATGGGCTCGTTTGCCAATTGGTTGCTCGTCAGCTTTCTCCTCGGCCTCGGGTCCGGGGTCCAGGCCACAGCGGCCAGGCGGCTCGGTGAGGGCAAGCTCGGGGAGACGGCCGGGGGACTCAACGCGGCGCTGAGCATCGCGTTGGCCATCGGGGTCCCGGCGGCTTTCGTCGGCATCACGTTCGCGGAACCCTTGTTTGGATTCCTCAACGACGACCCCACGGTGGTCTCCCTTGGGGCTGGGTATCTGGCCGCCAGGTTCGCAGGGACACCGTTCACGGCGGCAAACGTCGCCTTCCGCGGGTACTGGAACGGCACCAACCGCTCCGCAGTCTATCTGTTCACGATCGTCATCATGCACATCGTGAACATCGTCCTGGATTGGGGGCTGATCTTCGGGAACCTCGGCCTGCCCAAGATGGGGGTCGCCGGCGCCGGCTGGGCGACGAGCATCTCCGTGGCGGTGGGGACCTGTCTGTACATTGGGCTGGGCCTGACGCTGGCCCGCGGCGGCGGATTCCTCAAGCTCGCCGGGCTGGCCAAGACCCTGCCCACGGTCCTCAGGCTGAGCATTCCGGCCGGGCTTCAACAGCTTCTGTTCAGCGCTGGATTCGTGATGTTCTTCTACATCGCCGGGCAGGTGGGAACGCGCACGCTGGCCGCCAGCACCATCCTCATCAACCTGGCGCTCGTGTGTGTGCTGCCCGGCGTTGGGCTGGGGCTCGCCGGCGCGAGCCTTGTGGGGCAGGCGCTGGGGCGCAAGGACCTGGCCGACGCGCGCCGCTGGGGCTGGGAGGTCGCCGCGCTGGGCTCGCTGGTGATGGGCTCGCTGGGGCTGGTGCTCCTGCTGGGCAACCGGGTGTGGCTCGGTATCCTGACCGACTCCGAGGAGACCATCGCGCTGGCCGTCGTGCCGCTGATGATCTTTGCGGGCGCCCAGTTCCTCGACGGCGTCGGCGTCGTGCTCACCAATGTGCTGGTCGGCGTGGGGGACGTGATGTGGGCCTTCGCCCTCAATTTTACGGCGCAGTGGGTGCTGTTTCTGCCCGTCGCCTGGTTCTTCGCCGTGCACCTGGAGTACGGGATGATCGCGCTGTGGGTCGGCATGGCCGGGTACCGCGCCGTGCTGGCTGGGCTGCTGGCGGCGCGCTTCCACTTTGGCAGTTGGACGAAAGCGCGCGCCTAGGCTAAGCAAAACCATGGCACAAAGCGTGTTTCCCTTGCTCGCCCCGCGTACGCGCGGACAATCCATCGACGACAAACCCGACGAGTTCCGCATGCTCGTGGACGGCGAGGACACCGGTGTGGTGCTCGGCGGGGCCGCGCTGCGGGTCGCCGTCGAGTTTGATGGCGCGCGGGGGTACGAGGCCATCGTCTCGGGTCTGCTGGACCAGGGGATTCCCGTACCCGGCGTGGAGTTCGTCTCAGGCCTGGCCGAGGCGCTGGCCCAGGTCGAGCTGGTGCGCCTCCTCGACGAGCCGTTGCCGCGCCCGTATCGCCGAGAGGTCCCGTCGGACCTCATCTCACTGCATCCGCTGCGCCACCAATGTGTGGGCTGTGGCCGCTCGTGCCAGGGCCACCTGCTCGGACCTCTGGACGACGCGTACCTGGAGCGGGCGGACCGCGTCCACGCCGAGATGGTCGCCCTCTTCCCCGAGCTCGCCCAATACGCGCCCATCTGGGAGGTCGAGGACGAGTCGGTCAAAGCGTTTCGCCACGCGCTGACCACCCGCGACGACGGCACGTGCATCTACCTGGGCGACGACAATCTCTGCGGCGTCCACAAACACCTGGGCGCAGACCAGAAGCCGATTGTCTGCCGCCTGTTCCCACTGACGTTCGTCCAGGCCGAGGATGGTGTGCGGGTGGGGACTCCGCTGCGGTGCTACACGCACCACCAGAGCTGGCGCGACGGGCCGGAGGCGACCCCCATCTCGCTGACGGGGCTGGCCGCGCGCGAAATGCCGACGTTCACCGCCCGCGGGCTGGACCCGAGCCATCGCGGCCGTGTGGTGCTCAACCCCGAGGCCGACGGTGACTACGCCAAGGCCTTGCGGGCAGAGGAGCACCTGCTCGGGCTGCTGGCACGTCCGGACGCCGGGGTGGAGATTCTCCTGACGATGATCTTCGAGATGGCGGAAGGGGAGCCGCTGCGTCGCCCTCTGCCAGGGCTCGTCCACCGGTCCGGCTTTGGCCAGGAGATCGTCCGGCGGCTGCACAATTTCTCGACCAAGGTGCGCGAGGGAGCGGGCGGCCTGCTCCTCGGCGATGAGCTGGGCGGCCACACCGAGCAGATACGCGACATGCTCGACTACATCGACACCCTGGAGCCGCGACCCTTCGATGGGCTCTCGGAGGGTGAGCGCGCGTGGGCGATGCACACGATCGGTGAGTGGGTGTTCCTGCGCGAGTGGGTCCACCAGCCCTCGTTCCTGGCGGGGGTGCTGCTGCTCGTCCTGGGCGTAATCGTGTCCCGCTGGCGTGGCGAGGACGAGGCGCCCGACTGCCCAGACGACGAGGTCAGTGATCCGTTTGGGTTCACGATGGCCTGTTGGTGCAGGCTCACGCGGATCGGCACCAACATCGTCTATATCGTTGACGCCGAGGACGATTTCCACGCTCTCATGCGCACGCTACAAGGCCCGGGATGAAGATCCCGCCCCTTTTCGCTATACAGGGGGCGGCATGTTCGGCAAGGCCAAGGGAGGATCGATGTTCAAGCTCGTGAAGCGGGGAGCGTTCTTGTGTGCGCTGTTGTCCGTAGGACTTCTGTACGGATGTGATGACCCAACGCCGACGGCGCCCACGGAGACGGCGCCGGTAGCGACCCCATCCGCGCCAACCAACCCGGCGACTCCCACCCCGCCAACGGGCGACGGCAAGCCCGACGGCGTCGTAGACGACGGCGAGCCAAAGGCCAAGAAGCCGCACGAGGTGCTCGAGGACGGGTGCAACGCCGGCAAGCCCAAGAAGTGTGTGGAGCTCGGCGACTACTACTCGGAGTGGGAGAAGAACCCGCCCAAGGCCATCGCGGCGTACAAGAAGGCGTGCGACATCGGCTATCCCGCCGGGTGCGAGAAGCTCAAGGGCTGGGCGCGGATGGGACCGGACGGCAAGGTCGAGATGATCGGAGGCGGGCCCGCCGGTGTCCCGTCGGACGGGGCTGGGGGCGCAGGCGCAGCGGGCGCAGCGGGAGCGGCTGACGGGCCACCGGACGCGGCCTCCCTCACGCGCGAGTGCACCTCCGAGAAGAACTTCAAATCCTGCAACGAGCTCGGGCTGACGTTCGTCTCCGCGCAGAACAAGGCGGACCGGCAGTACGCCGAAGCGCAGAAGTTCTTCCAGATGGCCTGCGACGGCGGCGAAACCGAGGGCTGCAACAACCTGGGCTACATGTTCGACATCGGTGACGGCGTGGAGAAGGACCACACCAAGGCGGTCGAGCTCTACACAATCTCCTGTGACAACTCGAACCCGGACGGCTGCGCCAAGCTCGGCTTCCTCCTGGACAACGGCGACTACAAGGTCCGCAACCGCGAGAAGGCGGGCAAGATCCTACAGAAGGCGTGCGACAAGGGGAGCCTGATTGGGTGCACGAATTTCGGCATCACGATGGTGGCCGACGCCGGCAAGAAGATCGACGCCAAGAAGCAGTTCGAGAAGGCGTGCGACGGCGGTTATGCGCGCGGCTGCACGATGCTTGGGTTGATGCACAGCATCGGTGACGGGATTCCGCAGGACCACAAGACCGCCAACGAGCTCTTCGACAAGAGCTGCAAAGCCGGCCATATGGGCGGCTGTGTGGGCCTGGGCATGAGCTACTACAAGGGCGAGGGTTTCGAGAAGGACCTCACCAAGGCGCGCGATTGGTTCAAGGTTGCGTGCGATGGCGGCTCGCGCCGCGGCTGCGAGAACCTTGGCAAGATTCCCGACGGCGACGCGCCCGCGCCCGCTCCCAAGTAGAGCGCGGCCCGGCGCCTCGGGTCCCTCAGAGGGTGACGAGGTAGGTGGGTACCAGCGCCGCACCCGGCGTGTACCGGCCGACCCCTCCCGACACGAGCGCTGCGTCGATGCCGACCCGCAGAGCGCCCGCTACATCCGTCGCCAACTGGTCTCCGACCATACAGACATTTCGCGTCCCCAATCGGGCCATGGCCGCCTCGTAGATGGGGGGGAACGGCTTGCCGAGGCGTGCGAAGCGCAGGTCGCCGCGGTCGGGGTAGCGCTGCGAGAGCGCCTCCTCCACGATCAGCGCGATGGAACCCGCCGTCAGCCCAAACTCGCCGCCTCCCTTGGGGTAGATGAGGTCGGGGTTGGGCAGGACGAGGTGCACGGGCTGGCCGTCGTCGAGCCGCCGGAACAACGCGCTGAGCACGGCTTCCACGGTCTCCAGAAACGGGAAGCCAGCGTCGTCGCCGACGACCAATACCTGCGCGTCACCACCGGCGGGGATGATGTCTGCGCCGGCCTCCCTGGCATACCGGTGCGAGTCCTCGGGGCCGAGCACGACCGTGGGGAGACCGCGCAGGCCCATCTCCTCGAAATAGGGCGCCAGCAGGGAGCCCGAGGTCACGATCTGGTCGGCGCGAACGTCCAGGCCGAAGCGTGTGTACCGCGCGACGCTGGTCTCCGGGTACCGGGACGCGTCATTGGTGAGCACGAGCCATGTCTTCTTGCGAGTGTTGAGATCCCTGACGGCTTCCGGCGCGCCCGCGATGGCTCCCGAGCCATCCACAAGAACCCCGTAGGCGTCGATGAGCAGGGCATCGTATCGGTCGGCCAGCTCGGCCAGATTGAGACGCTCGGGCGAGGGGTTGTTCATGGCTCCCTGAACTTGTAGAGTGCGCGCGCCCGGAGGCAGAGCAGTAATTTCGAACGGGTGCGAAATGGCACAGACGGACGACAAGAGCAACCGCAAGCGCAGCCAGCTGGACAAGCGCGTCCTGCAGGTGACGGACGCCGTGGGTGCCTTCATCGAGTATTGGGGGTTCAAGGCGGTGCACGGGCGTGTCTGGGCGTTGCTGGCGCTACGCCGCGAGCCGATGGCGCAGACCGAGATTGCCGAGTTCCTCGGTGTGAGCCGCTCGCTGATCAGTGGCAGCGTCTCCGAGCTGTCGAGCCAGGGGTTGGTGGTGCCCGTGGGCGACCATCGCAACGCGCCGTACTCGGCAGCTCTGGATGTGTGGCCGGTGATCAAGGACGTGCTGCGCGGCCGGGAGTGGATGCTGCTCGAGAGCACCCGGCTGGCGCTGGAGTCGGCGGTGGAAGAAGCCGAAGTCGCGCAGTCCGAAGGGCACGACGTGCCGTGGGACCTGGAGCGCATGCGGCTGCTGCTGTCGATGACCGAGCTGAGCCAGGCGCTGCTCAGAATTCTGTTCGCCATCGGCGTGCCGCGCAGCATGGAGGGATTCAGCGAGTGGATTCGCAAGGCCTCATCGCTGATTACGACGTTTCGTTCCGCGGCGGGGGCCTGACCCTTGCGCAGCGTGGGACGGTGCCTATATAGACTTCGAGTTGTTCACGGCTGTGTGAACAATAGACCTTCCGCCCGGTGGTGAGCATGCTTCACGGCGTCGATGTCGCCAAAAGCCAGGAGC
>CALBXO010000466.1 GCA_937890335.1 uncultured Pseudomonadota bacterium
CTGCGAGGGCTCCGGCTACGGTACCGTGATCGCCAACGTCGAGGGCGGGAGAATGTCTGGAGCGGCCGCGGCTGTGTTCCTTCTCCTGATGTAGGATGGGCCGGGTCGCCGGCGTCGATCTCCAGCACCAACCGCGCTGAACTTGCCCGGCGTACCGTCGAACGCGCAAGCGTCGGCCGTTCAGGGCAGGGGGAGTTCGCGGAAGAGGCCGTGCTGCACCATGGCGTTGAACCGCTCTTCGATCTGGCGCGCGGCGTGCGGACTGGACATCCCTGCGTTTGCGGGCTTGGGGCTTCGGTCGGAGTAGACCATTCGACGTCCGTCGGGCGGCTCGGAAAGCCCGCACTCAGGTGAGCGAGTCCGCGTCGATACCTGTGATGGCGCACCAGTCCCGGGCTCGCGTGATTCCTACATAGAGCAGACAAGACTCGGATCGGTTCCACGCGCGTCGATCCGTCTCGTCACCGTCACCGTGCCACCGGTGAGGGAGCCCTTGGCGACCTGCGATGATGACCCTGGATGCCTCCAGACCCTTGCTGCGATGCAGCGAACATAGGGCGGCCGTGGCGGCGGCCGTCGGTACCTCGTCTTTGGGCCCCATCCGCGCGACGCTCACACCGGCATCCAAGAGGTGTTGCTGGAGCCGGCCCAGGTAGTTCTTCGTTCTCGCAAGAATCAGAGTTGTGCCGCTGTGTGCGGCAACTTGTTGCGCGATCCAGGCGGCTTCGGCGCCGCCGTCGGCGAACGAATGTGTTTCAGGGCGGGCGCCGGGACGCAGCGACCGGTAACCATCCAGACTTCCGAGCAATCCTTCGTCCGCCTTGTCCAGCTCGTCCACGTCGATGCCTTTGACCACTCCCACCGCCGCGCGTCTGATTCCCTCGGTTGTGCGGTAGTTGATCCTCAGCTTGTACGACCGACCGACAATCTGGATGCCGCAACGGGACAGCGGAACACCGGTGCTGTACAGGCGCTGGTACCCGTCGCCGGCGAGGAAGAGCGCGTTGGGCCGCGTCTTGCCGTCTTCACGGTTCGCGGCGAGTGCGGACAGGAGCCGAAGCTGGCTGGCGCCGGTGTCCTGGACCTCGTCGCAAACTACGGCACACCAGGGCGATTCGATCTTGCCGGTCCGCAACAGGCGAGTCGCGTTGGCGGCCAAAGCTGCGCCGTCGCCGCCACGACGTTTGGCTAAAGATTCCTCAAACTTTTCGAGTACCATCCAGACCTTCTTCTTCTGCGCGCGCTGAAGCCGCTTTAGCCGTCCGGTACGCGCTACCTTGAGGTACTGGGTCGCGTTCCAGGCCCCCGATGGCTCGACGACATGTCGTCGCTCGGAGCGGTAGAAGTTCGTCGACAGGTCGAGGCTATCGAAGGCCATGGCTTCATCCCAGCAACGGTCGACGGTGTCATCGCGGAGAAGCTCCGCGGGCTCTTTGCAGGCCCGAAGAATCTGCTGCGAAACCACGGTGATTGTTCGGACCTGGATGCGGGCACGAACATCGGGAGCGTCGTCGCAGAGCTGGTCGAGGAGGTGTTCGACCTGAATCGAGAGCGCCTTGCTGAAGGTCGTGAGCAGGACGGGACGGTCGTCGTCGGCAAAGACCACTTCGGCAAGATACCGCGCCCGGTGCAGGGCGACGATGGTCTTGCCCGTGCCCGGGCCGCCGGTGACCTTCAGCGCCCCCTTGGCGTGTTTGGTCACCAGACGCTGCTGGCTTGGATGGAGAAAGACTCGCCAAGCAGACATCTCTCCTTCCAGAGCGCGACGGAGCGCGGTTTCACCAGGCGGCACCCAGAACGCCCCGGCGTTGGAGGGGTGGCGCAGGGCGTCCGCGAGCGTGGGCTGCGGCACCGCCGACTTGGCTTCTTCTTCCTTGCGGCGCAGGAACTTGTTGACGACCTCGGACCAATTGTCCGGCTCCGTCACCAACTCCAGAAGCGCCTCGCCAAGGCCAGGCATGAGGCATTGCGCCAGATCCGAGAGCACGTGGTCATCCGGCAGTTGGCGCAACACGGGGTATAGGCCCTCCGGGATGGTCAGGCGCCGAAACCACTTGTCGGGTACGTCGTGCAGGGGCCCTGGCGGGCGATCCTCCTGCACGTCTGTCTCTTCCCGCTCATCGGTGACGACTTCGGTTCGAACGATACGAAGGATGTGCCCATGTCGACGGAACTTGTGTCGCCGCGCCCACTCGTATGCTTTGTCGTGCGGGCCGACGTGTACCAGCACCAGGTCGTTACCCTCCCTGTGGCAGATGATCCGCATCGCGTTCTGGTTCACCGAGAACGACATCCACGCCATCGGAGGCAGGGTATGCAGGCCCACGTCCAACCCGCGCTGCAGCTTCATCACCGCATCGGTCACATGCCGGATCTCGCCGGGATCCAGCGCCGCCCGTGCGGTCTCAAACGTGACGGCATAGCCAATCTCCATGCTACTCCTCCTGCTCCTCGGCCAGATCGAGCCGTTCGCGCAGATCTCGCATCGCGTCGATCACCCACGATGGCGTATCGGTGTCGGCCTTCACGACGGTCCACCCCGCTGCCTGGACGTCCTTCAGCTCCCGTTCCGATGGGTCCAGCAGGAGGCACAGCCGCAATTCTTCACTCTCCCAGGCAAGTTCGGCCTCGGCCACCACAGGCTCGCCGATCTCCAGACCCACGGCGGGAAACAGCGCGCCGTCGTCCAGGAGCGCCTGCACGGAGGCCTGAAGGGACTCGTGGAGAAGCGAAAGCTCGTCGTCCTGCACCTCGGTCTGGGTCTGCGGAGGCGGTCCCGCCAGGACCGTCTCCACATCGCTCGGGTTCACGCCGGTCAGCGCCTTGACCAGCGACCGAGCATACCGGGTCAGCTGGTCGGCGTAGATGGCACGGCGCGGGTCGCCCACCGGCGGGATGTGGGACTTCCAGTCCACTACCACCCAGGTCTGTCGCGCCTCATCGGTCGGAAACACCAGGTCGATGATGCCTCGTACCAGCATCCCGCGCTCAGGGTAGGTGAACGGCACTTCGGTCCAGCGTTCTGGGGCTGCAGATGCGCGGGCGATGACCTCGTGCGAGAGCAAGTTGAGCACGGCCTCCGTACACTCGTCGATGTCGTCCTGGCCAAGGCCGGACTCAGCTGCAAACCCCTGGACGAGTCCGGGCGCAACCGCCTGCAACGTCGGGAGCGACACCGTCAAATCCAGGTGCTCCATCGTCCGGTGAATCAGAGTGCCGCGTCGGGCGGCGCCGGCGGGGCCCGTGCCCGACCAACTGCGCCGGCTCCTTCGCCTCACCAATTGCGATACGGAACGGTGGCGCGCCGACGACCGCCGGGACGCCTTCACCGCCTCCGCGGTTTGCGCTCGCCACTGCGCAATGTCGCCTCCTTCACCGGCAGTGCCGGAGGGGGTGGAGAGCAGGGCGCGGAACTCGTCGTCCAGGGTGGGGAACGCCTCGTGAACTTCGGGTGCGGGCGGAAGTGACCGACCACAGCGCCACAGCACCTCTACGGGGCCCACGGCGAGCTTGGCCCCGTCGTCGCTCGGGCCGGCGGGGATGCCGCCCTCCAGGTCGGGCGGCACACAGCTGGAGGAACTCTTGAGGGCGTCTCGGCCCAGAACCAGCACCACCTGGTCTCTGGCACGCGTGGCCGCGACGTACATCCAGCGCCGGCGCTCCTCAGCGCTTTCCGCGGCGTCGTTCTGCAGCGCCTGGCCCCAGCCCGGTGGTTTGAGGTCAGTGGCCCGGATCAAGACGTCGCCGGCATCTCGATCCACGATGCGGGTGGGGCTGTCCCGTTTTCGATGGAGGTGGGGGAGGATCACCACCGGGGCCTCCGAGCCCTTGGCCTTGAACACACTGGTGATTCGGACGGCGTCGGTGTCGGGATCGACAAAAGGAAGATCTTCGTCGGGCTGGCGCCGCAACGCTTCCAGTCCCCGCACCACCTCGCCCGGTGTACGACTGACCTCCTCCAGTTGGCGCAACAGCGTCCTGACCTTGTCGACATTGGCCAGCATGGCCGGGCCGCGCGGCAACAAAGACCAGACGGACAGCGCCCCGGTACACTCCAACAAATCATCCAGAATCCGGGCCCAGGATTGGCGACCTCGTTTCCGATGCAGGGTGTGCAGGATCGTGAGCCCCGCTGCCGCAGGGCCGAGCGGCTGATCGAGCGCGAAGAACCAGCCCCCACCGGCAGCCCGGTGTTGCGCGAGTTGCTCCAAGGAGAGGCCAAACAGGCCTCGCAGGGTCATGAGGACCGCTTCGGAGTCCCCCGGGTCTTCCAGACACCTGAGC
>CALBXO010000467.1 GCA_937890335.1 uncultured Pseudomonadota bacterium
GCAGCGACAAGTCGAGCAGTGTCAGAGATTGGGCCCCTACCGCGCGCGGTGCGACTCCCAGATCGATGGCCGCCTCGTGAACCAACTCCGCGCCCCAGCGGTGCAACACGCCGGAGGGACCCCAGGAGAGCCATCCGCCCCCGTGTCTTTGAACCGCGGTGCACGGCCCGGTGGCGAGCCGGGTCGAGGACGCGCCCATCCACTGGCGGACCGTCCCGTCGTCGCCGGCCGTGACCACGCTGGATCGCTCCGACACGCCGGCCCAGACCAGCCCTCCATGTCCCGACACGGGCCCGAGTACGGAGCGCTTCCCGTCCACGACGTACAATCCCGCAGACGTGCCCACGCACAGCAGCGGTCCCATGGGCAGGAGCGACGCCACGGTCCCCGGGAATGCCAGGGTGGCGAGCCCGTCGTCGGGCGCCCACAGCGACAGCTTCGCGCCATGCCGCCAGACCGCCCCTCCACCCCAAACCAAGGGCGCTTCAGCGGGCCGCACATCCACCGCGACGTCCTCCATACCCGGCCCGACGAGACACACACCCGTACCCCAGGCCACCGCGCCCCATGGCGCCAAAGATGCGCCCGACAGACGCAGATTCGGGCGCCACATCTGGGCCCCTTCCGCGTGGGCAATGATCAGGTCAGTGTCGGTCCAGGCCGCCAGACGCTCGCCGTCCGAAGTAAGCCCGAGAATCTCGTCGTCGCACTCAATGACTGGTCCCACATACGCACCGCTCGCGGGGTCGTAGAGCGCGATCTCACTGTGGTTGG
Source organism: uncultured Pseudomonadota bacterium (assembly GCA_937890335.1). GTDB lineage: Bacteria > Myxococcota_A > Bradymonadia > Bradymonadales > CALBXO01. Next base: position 775 of record CALBXO010000467.1, read on the forward strand.
GGGTGGCCACCAGGTGGCCCTCCCACACGACGAACGCGTCGCCTCCGTCCCAGAGCGGACTTGGCGACACAAGCCCACGATGTCGCTCGCGAAGCTCGCCGTCCGGGGTGTGAACCAACAGGTCGCCGTCCCAGGTCAGGGACAGGATCACGCCGCGACCCTGACGAACCGCCGCGAGGGAGTCCTCCGTCTCCAGCGCAAGTCCGACGGTCTCGACGCCGACCAGAACCGCCTGGGCCGTGCTCGACCAGAGCACCAGCCCGGCGTCTACCAACGCGCCGCCGGCGATCCTGTGGCCAAATGGCACAACGAGCTCCTCAGCCGTTGCGTCCGGACCCACCAACCAGGCGCCATCCGAGCCCCAAACCACCAGCCGGCCGCCCAGCGCCAGAGCACCGCGCGCACCGCCCGGACCAGCGATCAGGCGCGTCCACGACGGCATCCGGCGAGCCGCGGCCCACGCTGGCGCAGGGGAGGGCAGGCCGAGTTCGAACGCAATCTGCGCCAGGCCTTGCGCGCCGCAGCCGTACGCGAGCAAGGCCTCGTAGGCTTCCACCACGGCAGCCTCGATCTGGCCCGACGCCGCGGCGCGACCTTCCGCGACTCGTTCTCGCCAACTGGAAGGTAGGCTCAGGGGGGCGCTCACTGTGCGTTGCGCCACAATTGACGCCGGATGCTCTCGATGAACCTGGAGAGCTTACCACCGTTGCTGGCTCTGACCGATGAACACGCCTCGCACAACAGGTTCCGGTTGAACTGCGTGAGGTCCTCAGCCACGTATTCTTGCTGCCCACGCCGTCGGGGAGGGCGATCCAGGCGCCTCCGGTGACGGCCGCTTCGTGGAGGCGAACGCTCGCGGAAATCTCGCGCAGCTGCGGGTTTCCGCCCGCTTCCACCGCTCCGGTGCCACCATTCTCCGCCAATTGAGCGCGTCGGCGCTCCTGGGTGATGGCGGCTGGGGCGGAGTCCTCCACGGCGGCCAAATCGGGACGACCCCGACGGCGACGTGATCGGTCCGACAATTTGAGGCTACGTGCGTGCTCCAACGCGCAATATTCAGGCTAACACCAACAGTATCGAGAAGAGTGGGGCCGACGCCGGCGTTTTGCAACCCCTGCGGCGTGGGCTCCTCGGCGCGTTGACGACCGCGCGCACACGCGCCAGCATACGCCCATGCGCACACTGCTCTCCGCACTGGTCCTGCTGATGTTCGCCGCCACCGTCCAGGCACAGGAACCGGGGCGTTCTGGCGACGCCAACGCCCCCGCCGCGGAAGGCGACGCAGAGTCCTCCGACGACGAGGATACCGATGAACCGGAGGTTGATCTCGACGCCCCGGTCGAACCCTCCGACAACCAGAGGACGCTTCTGGAACAGGCGGACGCGGCGTTCGCGGCGCAGAACCCTGCGCTCGCGCGGTCCCTGCTGCAGCAGGTCGTGGACGAGGCCCCCCTGCGAAGCGTCTATCTCCGGCTGGCTGCGTCGGCGATCGAGGCGGGCGCGTGTCTGGCGGGCGACGACTATCTGCAGTCCGCCGACGCCGCGCCTCCCGATGCCCCCGAGGCCACCCTCGACGCGTCGCGGGCCAGGGCCCAGGCCTCGCTCGAGGGCCGCTGTGGCAAGTTCGAGCCCAGTTGCCTGCCGGGCAACATCGTCCTGGCGCTGGCAGAAGGACAGCAGCGACCCTGTTTGGAGAAACCGTTCTGGCTCGCCCCCGGCAAGCGGACGATCTTCTTCGACTTTGAGGCGAAGACGCCGACCCGTGTCGAGATCAACATCGTCCAGGGTCAGACCCTTCGGTCCACGCTGATCGGCGCATCGGAACGGCGCGCTGCAGTGTCCGAGGCGTCGATCTACCTCAGCGACGCGCTTCCCCTGGACATCGCCAAAACGCGGCCCGTGGTGAAAACGGAGATCGATCTGGAGGGGCCGGGCACGCTGCGAATCGCAGGCTGGTCGCTCCTGGGCGCGGGCGCCGTTGCCACAGTTGCTGGCGTCGTCTTCGCGATCGAGCTCGGTGGCGCCAACGAGGACGCGGCGGCCCTGGCGGCGACAGACCGCTTTGACGCGCGCAAGGCGGACCGAGCCCTGGACGACGCCCGCTTCTTTGAGACTGCGGAGGTCACCTCCTACAGCCTGGCGGCCGGCTTCCTCATCACGGGTGGAATCCTCCTCTGGATCGGTTCCGACGAACCCGAAACCGCGATAGCCCCTGTGTTGGGTCCCGGCACCGCCGGCGCGGTCTGGACGGTACAATGGCAGTGATACGATCCACATGGGCCCTGGTCGCCCTGCTCGCAGCGCTCACCGCCCTGACCGCCTGCGCATTCGCGGACACGGACGATCTGGAGGCCCGGCAATGCCGGCTTAACGCGCAATGCACCACCCCCGGCTACGCGTGCGAGGCAGGATTCTGCCAGCGCCGCGAAGAGGTGTGCACGGTGGACGACGACTGTGAAGACGGGAGCTACTGCAACGGCGTGGCCCACTGCGACCCCGACTCTTCGCTGGCCAACGACCTCGGCTGCGTCTCTGGCGCGCCGCCCGCAGTCAACGACGGCATCGCCTGCACGCGGGACGCCTGTGACGAGTCCACCCGGTCAGTCGTGCACACCCCGTCGGCAGACTGCATCTGCGAGACCAATACGGACCATGAGTCGTGCGTGGCGTTGGCCACCGCCCGCGACCAGACGTGCGACAGCGCGCGCTGCAACGCCGAGCTGACCTGCGACTTCACAAACTGCCGCTGACCGAGGTGCTGGATCAGCGTCCGCCAGGCGCCAGACGCTGCCTGTGCGCAGACAGCGTGGGGTCGTCGCCGTACACCTCGCGCGCCTGCTCGAGCCAGCGCAACGCCCCCGGTTTGTCGCCCAACGTCTCCTGGACCGCTGCCGCCAACAAATACCGGTCCAATGGCATCCGCGGACGTAGCGCCGGACCCAGCGCGACCTTCGCCTCCGCCGTGAGTCCAAGCTCCAGAAGCGCGACCGTCAAACACTCGCGCGCGTCGTCCCTCCCGGCCTCGATCTCGATCGATTTTCCGCAGTGGAAGCGCGCCTTATTCGGCTCGTCCACCCCAAGGTACACGCGTCCCAGGTTCATGTGGATGATGCTGTTGCCGGGCTCGAGCTGCCACCCCTTTTGCATGAGTTTGATTCCATGCGCGGTGTTCCCCGCCGCCACGTGACGCGCCCCGAGGTTGGCCCACCAGCCGCCCAATTGCTCGCCGCTCGCCCGAGGTATCCCCAAGGCCAGACTCAAGACGGCCACCAGCCCAATCACCGCGGCGTGCACACCCACCCGGCGCCGCTGATCCACTCTCCACAGCTCCCTCAACGTCGTGATCTCCACCGCCGCAAGCACAACGAAGCACGGCACCAACGGAATCCGGTAGCGCGAGCGCACAAAGAAGATCACAAGCGAGGCGATGTACGTTACGGCCACCAGGGCCACGGGCGCGCCGAGCACCCACCCCTGACGGCGCGACAGCAGCCACCCGGCGCTCAGCGACAACACCAGCGTCCACCAGGGAAACCAGGGCGCGCCGAGAGGCGAGAACTCTGCGTGGAATTTGGGCGAATAATTGTCGCCGAGCTCGTAGCTCTCGGCCACGAGCGCGAGCTTGTGCAGCCCGCGACGCGCGGTCAGCAGCGGATCTGACAACGAGTAGTCCACCGCCTGCTGCTGCCAGTACTTCGACGCCTCGGCGGTGGTCAGGGTCTGCCCGGTACGCCGCTCCGCCTCGTGCCGGAAGTCGATCTCCTCGTACTTGGGGTTGGTGCGCACAAAGGGCATGTGCGTGTAGTCCCCCAGCGGGCTGTTCTCATTGTTGCCGATGTACAGCACCGCGCCGCTGCCCGCGCTGGAGAAGACCCACTGGTCTGCCACAACCTTGTTGCGCACGGAGACCATCGCCACAACAACCGCAAAACCCGCCGCGAACGCCGTGACCCGCGCCGCCCGAAGGCGCCAGTCACCTCGCGTCGGAGCCGCAACACACCAGACGATGAGCAGCGGGAGCGACAGGTAGAAGTTGCCGCGCAGCAACCCCAACAGGCCCAGCAGAAAGCCCGCGCCGATGAGCCAGGACAGGGGCCGCAGCCAGGTGAGAAAGGCGGAGGGCGCCGTGCCCGCGTCGCAGGTGCGCTGGACGCGCGCCATGCCGCTCAGAAACGCCCACAACACCAGCAGCACGAAGACGTTGGTCAGCTCCACTTTGAGCAGGAGCGCGTCGTAGTAGATCAGCGGCTGGTAGAGCGCCATGAGCCACGCGGCGATCACGGCAGCCACGGGTTTGTCCGGCGCTACCTCCCGCGTCACGGCGGCCGCCAGCAGCACGCTCACGGATCCCAACACCGCCTGCACGACGGCTGCCTTGATCCAGGACGCGCCAAAGAGCGCATACCAGAGCGCGACCGCGTAGGGGTAGAGAGGGGACTGAAAGAAAACGTCGTCGCCGACGGGGTCCGCGAGGATTTCGACCGCCCATTCATGATACCCCGCGGCGTCTACCACGGGGTCGATCAACAGGGGATCAGCGCGTACCAGGAGCCAGAGGTGGAGCAGACGCAGCGCGAGCGCCACGGCCACGGCGATCGCGACATGGACCCTGACAGGTGCCGACTGAAGCCGGCGCCACAAAGGTCAGCGCTCGCTCATCGGGACGTACGGGCGGAGGTTCTCGCCCGTGTAGATCTGGCGCGGGCGACCGATCGGCAGCCCGTGGGCCAGCTGCTCCTTCCACTGCGCAATCCACCCCGGCAGACGGCCGAGGGCGAACATCACCGTGAACATATTCGTCGGGATGCCCAGCGCGCGGTAGATGATGCCCGAGTAGAAGTCCACGTTCGGGTACAGCTTGCGGTCCACAAAGTACGAGTCGCTCAGGGCGTGGGCCTCGAGCTTGCGCGCGATGTTGAGCAGCGGGTCGTTGATGTCCAGCTTGGTCAGGACCTTCTCGACCATCTCGCCCAGGATGCGCGCGCGCGGGTCGTAGTTCTTGTAGACGCGGTGGCCAAAGCCCATCAGGCGGAAGCCAGAGTCCCGGTCCTGCGCCAAGGCCACGTACTTGTCCACGTCCGCGCCGTCGTCGGCGATGACCTGGAGCATCTCCAGCACGCTCTGGTTGGCGCCGCCATGACGCGGACCCCAGAGGGCGCAGATGCCAGCGCTGATGGAGGCAAAGAGGTTCGCGTGGGCGCTGCCGACCACCCGCACGGTCGTCGCCGAGCAGTTCTGCTCGTGGTCCGCGTGCAGGATCAGCAGCGTATCGACCAGCTTGGCGACATCCTCGTCCAGCTCGTACTTCTCCGTACGGTAGGCGAACATCATCTTGAGCAGATTGCCCGCGTAGTCGAGCTCATTGTCGGGGTAGATCAGGGCCTGACCCCGGGACTTCTTGTAGCTGAACGCCGCGATGGTCGGGAGCTTGGCCACCAGCCGCTTGGCCGACAGGTCCACGTGCTCCGGGTTCAGCGGGTCCAGGTTGTTCTGGTAGTACGTGGAGAGGGCGCACACCACGCTCGAGCACACGGCCATCGGATGGGCGTTGGCCGGGAACGCGTCGAACATCTTCTTGAGATCTTCGTGCAGCAGCGTGTGGCGGGTGATCTGCTCCTTGTAGTCGGAAAACTCCGACGCCGAGGGCAGCTTGCCCTCCAGCAACAGGTAGCAGACCTCGAGGAAGCTCGACTTGGTCGCCAGCTCGTCGATGGCGTAGCCGCGGTAGCGCAGCACACCGTTCTCGCCGTCGATGTAGGTGATGTCGCTCGTGCAGCTCCCGGTGTTGACGAAACCGGGGTCCAGCGAGATGGCCTTGGTCGCACCGCGAAGAGGCTTCGTGATGATACCAACTTCGCCCTCGCTACCTACGACGGTATCGAGCTCGATCGTCTGTCCGTTGACACTGAGAGTAGCCTTTCCCGACATTCCAAAATCCTCCAAGATTCGTCGCGGGGGGACTATGCATGCAGCGGCCCTTTCGGTCAAGCTCGACACCCGTATCTACGACACTCACCCGCGTCGACGCCGACGTGCGGCACACGAAGGGACACGCGTTTTTTTCATCCCAACCCGGACGTGTTCGCACGCGGCGGGAGCGCCCGTCACGCGTCGAACGGACTCCAACCGAAGGGACGCCCACGACGACGGTGGGCGTGCAGGACGACCACCGAGTCGTCCACGTTAATCCTGTGCGGACAGGGGGCGATCGGCAGGCAC
>CALBXO010000468.1 GCA_937890335.1 uncultured Pseudomonadota bacterium
AGTTCGAACTGGTCGTCGATGAGCAGCATCGACAGCCCGTGAGCCTGCGACCACGCAACAATGCCCAGCTCAATCGTCGGCAGGTCTCGCAGCAATCCAGCCGCACGGGCCTCCTCGATGCCGTTGAGGAGGATGCCAAACGCCTCCAGCGATGCGCCGAGCAGCTCCGGGTGCCTCATCTTGTTGCGCGTCGCTGGTCCAAACATGACCCGGTAGTGTGACGGATGCCGAACGGCAAAGTGGATGTACGCTCGCCCACAGGCTGCCATCCGCCCGGTCAGGTCGCTCGGGTCCACCGCGTCCCGCTCCAGCGTCATCGCGTCCCGCATCCCGTTGAACCCCTCCGTCGCGACCGCCGCCAGGATGGCCTCCTTGTCCTTGAAGTGCCGGTACGGCGCCGCGTGGCTGACACCCACGTATTGGCCGACCGAGCGCATGGTCAACCCGGACACCCCCTTGTCGGCGATGATCTCGAGCGCGGCCTCCACAAGGGCGGGCCGCAGGTTGCCATGGTGGTAGGAGGACTTGGTCAACTGGTCTGCTCCGTGGGCCGCATCAACACGTCGTGCACCTGAACGTGCGACGGCTGGCTCAGAACATACACGACAGTTTCCGCCACGTCCTTGTCCCGCAGCACTTGGTAGCGGCCGTAGGTCTGCTCCGCCGCCTCCTCACTCTTGTGGTAGTGCTCGGCAAACTCGGTCTCCACAAAACCGGGGCTGATGGCCCCGACCCGAATGGGAAGATCCGCCTCCCGCAGCTCCTGACGCAGCCCTTCGGTGAGCGATCTCACGGCATACTTCGTCGCCGAGTACACCCCGCTGCCGCCCGGGACCCGGTGCCCCGCCATGCTCGAGATGTGGATGATGTGCCCCTCGCCCCCACCGGACCGCATCTGCGCCACGGCCTCACGCGTGCACACACACAGCGCGAGCACGTTCACCTCCAGCATCTCACGCCACGCGGACGTGTCCCCGCGAAGCAGTGGGGCGTGGTGGCCCAGGCCAGCGTTGTTGATCAGCACATCGACCCCGCCGTGGCGGGTTTTGATGTCTGCGAACATCTCCAGAATCTGCGACTCTTTGCGCAGATCAACCGCATAGGGAACGAGACCCGGGATCTGCTGGAGCCGTTCCAACCGGCGCGCGCAGCCGGCCACGGTCATGCCTTCGGCAACCAGACGCTCCGCGACGGCACGCCCGATCCCGGCGCTCGCTCCGGTTACGAGGGCAACCTTTCCCGTCCAACGTTCCATTTGACTCCTGCCGCTCGTGTTCAGGCCGGAAGCGTCGGTGGATCCTGACCGCCCATGCGTTCGGCAAGTTCTCCGATGGCCCGACCCAACTCGCTGTTGCTGGTGCACCCGAGCTGCCGTGCGGTCCGGGTCGCTTCGTCCAACAGGAAGGAGGCGTCCTCGCCGTCGGCCGCGCGGAGAATACCAAGCTCGGCCTTGCACTGCGCAATCAGGCGGATTTCGCCCATCGCGGCCGCCAGCGTGCGGGCATGGCGGATCGCGTCGCGGGCCTTGGCCGGCTGCACCGTCTGCCGATGCAGGCGCGCCATCGCCAACCAGATCTCCGCCTCAGCCCCGCGCTCGCGTCTGTGCTGCGCCGCGCCCAGCGCCCCCTCCAGCACACTGGCGGCCTCACGAGGATTGTGGGTCAACAGGTGCAGACGGCCGATCCGGACCAATACCCGTGTGCTCACGCCATCTCCGCGGCGCTCCGCCAGATGCATGGCGCGCTCGTAGCAGTCGCTCGCGACGTCAAACTCGCGCGTGCCCACGGCGACATCGCCGAGGAGCGCCTGAATCTCCCACTCGACATCGGGCTGCGGACCGACAGCGACGAGATCACAGGCAAGGTCCAACACAACCCGAGCCAGGTCCGGTTTACCCTGGGCGACAAAGAGATGACCCAGCCGGGTCAGACCGCGCGCCTCGCCGCGTCGATTGCTGGCGGCGCGGCACATCTCCACTGCGTTCTGAAGCGTGTCTTCACACTCGGCGTACCGACCGTGCAGCTGTGCAAGGCTACCGAGGTCCAGCAGGATGGAGGCTTGTTCGCGCCGGAGGTCGGTCCGGGTCAGCAGCTCGAGGGCGGCCCTCAGCCGTCGCTCCGCTGCCGTCAACCGCCCCATCCGCACGTCGAGCTGTGCCTGGTGACGCAGCGCGGACGCCTGGCCGCCGCGATCCCGCAGATCCTGGAACAGCCCCTGGGCGTGCTGGAACAGCGCCATGGCGTGGGTGTAGTCGCCCTGCGTCAGCACCACGCGCCCGCTGGTCACGATGCACCGGGCCAACCCGGCGGTATCGGCCAGATGCCGGTACAGTCCGTCCGCAGCCTCAATGCGCGACAGCGCGTCCTTGAGCCTCCCCTCCTCGTAGTCGAGGTACGCCAGCGCCTCGAGGCAGTCTGCCTGCACTTGCGCCGCGCCGCACTCACTGGCGATCGCCAGCCCGTCCTCCCACGCCAACCGCGCCGAGTCGGACTCGCCGCGTTGCTCGAGGACGCTGGCCAGCACGTGGAACGCCGCCGCGCGCTCTGAACCTGCCCCCGTGGCACTGGTCCGCTCCAGATTCGACGCCAGCAGCTCCTCCGCCTCCTCCAATTGACCCGAGGGCACCAGCACATCGCGGCACAATTGGGCGGCGCAGCTCAAACACTCGAGCGCGTCGGCGTCCGCCAGCTCCAGCGCGTAGCGCAGGTAGCGCTCCGCCTCGCTGTGGACGTATGCGGCGGCAGCCGTCGCCGCGGCGCGCCGGTAGGACCGGCTCGCGCTGACCAGGTCCCCGCCCCGCTCGAAGTGGGACGCCACGTCCGCCAGATCGGCCAGGGAGTCCCCGCGAGCGCGCGGAGCAAGTGCATGGGCCGCCCGCGAGTGCAGCAATCGGGCCCGGTTCTCGGGCATGGTCCGCGTCACCGCCTCGCGCAGGCGTTCATGGACAAAGCGAACGTAGCCCGGCGCGTGATCCTCGAGGATGTCCCGGCGACGCAGGATGTCGAGCAGGTAGTTGAGGGTCTCCCAATCCACCCCCGCCACCTGACGGACGAGGTCCGTGGGAACAAAACGCCCCAAGACCGCGGCGGACTGCGCGATGTTACGTGCACCAACCTCCAGGTTGGCGATTCTGAGCCCAACTACGTCCTGGACGTGTCGGGGCGCGCCGCCGCGACCCTCCAGGTCGCTGAGGGGCCGCGCCAACTCGAAGCGACCCGACGCGTCGCGCTGAAGGACGCCTTGCTCCAGCAACAGCGCGAGGTACTCCGCCACAAAGAACGGGTTGCCCGACGACTCCGATTGCACAAACGCTTCCAGCGGGCGAGGCAATCGATCGATGGCGAGGCAATTGGCGGCCATCGCGCTGACGTCAGCGGCGCCGAGTCGCTCCACACGCAACACGTCCAGGCCACTCTGAAAAAGCCTGGACAAGGCGTCCAACTCACCGTCGGTCCTGTAGAGACCCACGATGCACACCTGGCGCCCCGCCAGGTCCCAGTCGTCCACCAGATGGCGCACACAGTCGGTGGACAGGTCGTCCGCCCATTGAAGATCGTCCAGGATCAACAGGACCGGCTTCTCCTCCGCCGCCGCGGCGACAATGTCCGCGACCGCCGCGAAGATCTGTCGCCGATCCACCGCCAGGGCCTGGTCCGGCGGAGTCGGCGCGACCTCCGCAATCTCCGCCACGAACGGCGCCAGCAGGTGCGCGTTGGGGCCAAGGAGGCGCCGCGCCGTGTTGGCGTCGGCGCGGGCCGCGTCGACCCGGCGCCGCAGGAACCTGCGCCACAACCCGAGGGGCGCGGCCGCCTGACGGCTGGCCTCGGTCTGTACCCACGTGCCTTCACCCGTGACGATCTGCATGCCGGCCCCGCGGCCCTCTCGCACGAGCTCGAGCGCCACGCGGGACTTGCCCACGCCCGCGCCGCCTCCGAGCAGCACGGCGTTGCCCTCTCCGTTTCGGGCCGCCACCAGCCGCGTGTCGAGCGCCAGCAAAAGATCCTGCCGTCCGACAAGCTCCGGTTGGTAGAGGTACGGGCGGGGCGCGGGCAGCGTCACCGCCGGCGGCTCCGCCAGATGCAGCGAATCGAGGACATCGAGGACCGCGTCCACGTGGCCCGGCCGCTCCGCGGGACGTTTGGCCAAGAGCGCCGTCATCAGACGCTCCAGCCTGCGCGGGACGTGGACACCGAGGGACTCGAGCGGAGGCGGTGCCTCGCGCAGCTGCGCAAAGAGAATCGCCTCGACCCGCTCCGCCGTGAAGGGCACGCGCCGGGCGACAATCTGGAACAGGATGATGCCCAGCGTGTAGAGATCCGCGCGGGCGTCGTAGCTCTCGCCGAGAATCCGTTCCGGCGGCATGTACAGCGCGGTGCCGGCCCGCATTCCCGCCCGATCGACGGAGTCCGCATCGACCCGCAGCGCGGCCCGGCCCGCCACACCAAAGTCCAGCAACTTCACCTGGTTCTCGTCGGTGACGAGGATGTTGCTCGGCTTGAGGTCGCAATGGATCACGCCCTCCCCATGCATGTACGCCAACGCGCGACACACCTGGGACATCCACCGGAGCGCGCGGCGTTGCTGCCCGTCGAGCGCGACCTCGAAGTCACCTGAGGCGTCAGGCTCAAAGCTGGCATCCCACGCGACCACGGGCGCCTGGCTGGAAACACCAGCGGCCTGCACGGCGTCTGAAACGACCCGCGTGGGGATCAGCGACTCCGCCGGACCGGGCGCGATCCACTCTGCGTCGCTGAAAAACGCGCGCAGGGTGCGCCCTTCCAGGTACTCCATGGCGTACCACGGCAGCCCCTCATGCTGGCCCTCTCCGGCGAGCCGCACGATGCCCGGGTGCGTGAGGCGGGCCAGGATCGCGATCTCGCGCCGCAGCTCGTGCGCCCGCGACGCGTGTTCCCGCTCAAGCGTCTTGAGCGCGACGCGATCCCCGTTGACCACGCTCTCCGCAAGGTAGACCACGCCCATGCCGCCCTTGCCGAGAGGCTCGAGGATCCTGAACGATCCGACTTGGGCTTTTGTATGGACGTCTCCCACCCCGCTCATTTAGCCCGCGGGGACCAAGAATACCAACACGGGACACATCCATCGCTCAGAGAAGCCACGTATCCTGGGCCTCCAGCGCCACGTCGACCGCAGCCAGCATCTGCCCGAGGCGACTGTCGGGCCCGCATTCCAGATCGAGCAACGCCCTGCGGGCCACCGCCAGCGGCTCGTCGGCGAGCTCACCTGCAGCCACGCGGTAGTGGGCCAACTCGGCGCAGACCAGGGCGTTCAAGTGGACATCCGCGGCGCTGCCAGCCATCGCCTGGCACGCGTCCACGGTAGAGCACCAAACGTCAAAGTCTCCGTCCTTCGCAGCCACGCGCGCCAGAGACAGCAGCACCAGCGCCTGGGCGCGGGGGTCCCCTGTGGCGCTGGCCCATTCGAAGGCCGCGTCGGCGGCGCCGCGCGCCGCATCCACGGCTCCGCCCGCCAACTCCAGACGGCACAGCAGCAATTGGCCGCGGGAAATCTGGGGACGCAGGCCCGCCGTCTGCGCGATCTCGAGCCCATCCTCGATGTAACGCCGTGCCCGCGCCAACTCGCGCGCGTCCAGGGCAACACGCGCCAGACCGAACATCGCGTCGGTGACCCGGAGCCGATCTCCCACGCTACGGCTGAGCTCCAGGGCCTCGCGGTAGGTGCGCTCGGCCTCCGTCAGGTTGCCGTGTACGTGCTCCACGTCGCCGAGCCCGAGCAGGTTGGCGCTCTGCAGGCCGATGTTGCTGATCTCCTCGGCGACGGCCAGACCGTTCTCAAACTGGATCCAAGCCTCCGCCAGCTGGCCCGCCTCCAGGCGAACACGCCCGGCGCGCGCCAACGACAGGGACTCCAGGTCGCGAAAACCAAGCTCCCTGGCTCGTGTGACGGACTCCTCGTACTTGCGCCACGCCTCGGCGCGACGGCCTGAGATCTGATCGATCCAGCCTACGCCAGACTGGGCCAACGCGATGCCACTCCGGTTGCGCAGCGCACTGTAGATCGACATCGCGGCATCCAGCATGCGCCGGGCTGGCTCCAGCTCACCGAGGTGGGCGTGACAGATACCAAGGTGGTTGAGAATCTCCGCCTCTCCGAGCAGATCTCCAATCGCCCGGTGCTGGGCCAGCGACGCATCCAGGCGCTCCACGCCTTCAAGGATCTGGCCCAGGTCCACGTGGCGAAGCCCTAGCGCCATGAGCACGGACCCTTGGCCTTTCGCGTCGCCGATGCGCGAGTAGATGTCCAGCGCCCGCGAGAACTGTTTCTCCGCTTCGTCCACACGCCCGGTCTGCTGGTACAAGCGCCCGAGCAAAGCACGCGCGCGCGCTTCCTCGCCCCGACCGCGCCGCTCGTGCGCCTCCCGGACCACGCGGGTCAGGACCGCCTGGGCCTCGTCGTGGCGGCCGCCCACAAGCAGGAGACCGTCCACGAGCTCCAGCTCCAAGGAGAGGGAGCGCGCGTCGTCCTCATAGAGTTCGATGGCGAGCTTGTAGAACGCCTCAGCCTCCTGTCGAGCGTGCCGACCGAGCGCCTGGCGTGCCGCGAGCGTGTACGTCTCCCTGGCGCGCCCGAACTCCCCAGCCTGGTGCCAGTGAATGGCCAGCTCACCAAGCTGCGCGTCGGCGTGACCCGCAGCATGGAGGGTGTTGGCGGCCCGACCGTGCAGGCCCCGCAGCGTCTCGGCATCGGTGCTCGCGTACGCCGCCTCCCGGATTCGATCGTGCACAAAGCGAACACTGTCCCGACCCGAGACCTCCAGAATGTCGCGCCGCACCAAACTCGCCAACACCTCATCGAGCTCGTCGCCGTCAACCCCGGCCACGTCGCTGAGCAGGTCCCGACGGCACTCCCTGCCCAGGACGGACGCCGCCCGCACCAACCCCGCGCCAGCCGCGTCGAGACTCTCCAGACGCGACTCCACCACGCCCCGGATACTCCGCGGCAACGGAAGTGCCTCAAGCGCCGCTGGGTCAAGGCTCTCGACCTGCCACTCACCCGCATCGGAGCGCTGCAGGACTGCCTGCTCCATCATGAGACGCAGGTGTTCCCCGGCAAAGAAGGGGTTCCCTGCCGACCGGTCTGCGACAAAGTCCGTGAGAGCCGCCGGCACGTTGCGCCGTCCGAGCATCTCACCGAGCAGCTCGCCGACCTCACCGCCGTCCAGTCGGGGCACCCGCATCACGGTGGACACCCCGTCTTCCAGGAGAGGCGCAACGTGCTCGTGGTCCTCGTCGGTCCGACAGGTTCCCAGGATCAGCCACGGTCGCTTGCCGATCTCCTCGTTCAGATACCGCAGCGAGTCGATGGTCAGGCCGTCCGCCCACTGCAAATCCTCGATGACGAACAGCATCGGCTGCCCGCGCGCCATCAACGCCGCGGTCTCCACCAGGCACCGGTAGAGGTTTCGCCTGGCCTGCACCGGGTCCACGGCCATTGGCGTGTCGTCGTCGTCCTCAAAGCCCGGCAGCTCCCGCAGGAACGGCGCGCACAAAGCCAGGGTCGCGCCGCGGTCGCCGAGCATCCTGCGCGTCACAGCCTCACCGCCGGCGCGGCAGCTGTCTGCGAGCTTCCGAAGCGTGCGGGTCCAACCCTGCAGTGGCAGCGCGGAAGGCGAGGTGAGGCCGCGCTTGACGACCCATTGGCACTGCCCCGTCATCACCATCATCCGCAGGCGCCGCGCTCTCCTC
>CALBXO010000469.1 GCA_937890335.1 uncultured Pseudomonadota bacterium
CAACTCACCCCTGCCCACAAGCTTCACCTCCGACGCGTCCCTGCTGCTCCCCATCCACAGCCTCGGAACAGACTACATCGCGACCAGCTGGCGCCACCGGCAACGCGCGCTGACGCTGCAGGGCTTTGTCGCCATCGTCGCCGTGGAGGACGGGACGATCGTCTCCATCACACCGACCGCCGACGTGGCAGAGGGCGAGGATTTTGAGGCCATCCCAGCGGGCGAGACCTTCACCGTGGAAATGGACGCGGGCCAGCTCCTGACTCTGACGACGGCGGGACCGGACGGCGCCGACCTGACGGGCAGCGTCATCACGGCGACGGAGCCCATCGCGGTCTTTGGCGGCCACGTCTGCGGCAATGTTCCAAACTCCGACACCAATTTCTGCGACCATCTCGAAGAGCAGCTGCCGCCCGTCGAGCACTGGGGGAGCCAGTTTGTGATCGGGCGGATCGCCCAGCGCACGGACGAGGACTTTGAGCTCGTCCGTGTCGTCGCCGCCGAGGACGACACCGCACTGACCTGGGACCCGCCGCGGGAAGAGGAGATGGTCTTGGCTGCGGGCGAGTACGTGGACGTGACTCCGGAGGGCGCCGCGGTGTTGACGGCCAGCGCCCCGGTCCTGGTGACGGCGTTCACGCGGAGCCAGCAGGCGGAGAACTCGGACGGCCAGGCCGACCCTTCCATGGTCGTCCTCGCGCCCACGCAGAGCTGGACCCGGGACCTGACCGTGCACGTTGTCGAAGGGTGGGAAGTGTCCCGCGCGATCATCTTCGCGCCGATCGAGGCGGAGATCACGCTCGACGGCGAGCTACTCGCGGTGGAGGCCATCGGCATCGGTGAATCGGGGTACGTGCAGTTCAGCCTCGAGCTCGAGGCCGGCACCCACACCCTGGCAGCGGACCTGCCGATCCATGCGACGATCTACGGCGCTGCGAGGTCCACTTCGTACGCAGCACCGGCGACCTCAGCCTTTACCCTGGACTGACCGGCGGCGCGGCGGGCCTACTCGCAGAAGCCCGCCGGCGGGAACTCCTCGGGCGGGTTGCACTGGAAGCCCACATCGCCGCAGAGGTTGTCGCCACAGAGGGTGGAGAAGCCCTCCGGCAGGTCTGCCTGCGCGACCCAGGTCATGGAGACCGTGGTGTTGCCCGCGTCGTAGGTGAACGGCTCGCCGCTGCCGGTGTCCAGGACCACGCTGCTGAAGCTGATGTTGCCATCGATGGAGTCGTGTCCGTCCAGCTCGACCACAGCTCCAGCGACACGCACGTCCGTCAGTGTGATACCCACCGGGCCGATGCTCAGGTTGACGTTGAAGGGCTCGGTCTGGAGGAATCTTCCGTCGCCATCGGGCGAGACCTGCCCCACGGCGAACACGCCAAAGCCGTTCTCCGTCGTGTCGATGAACATCTCGTCCGGGTTGGTCGTGTTCTTGGGAAAGCCTTCCAGGGCCTTGGCCTTGACCCCGGCCATGGCGAACTCGCCGTTCTCCTTGGCCTGGAGATCGATGACCAGCAGAAGCACCGCCGGCAGCGGCTGCTGAATCTGTCCCACGAGGATGTAGTGACCATCCTCAAACTCCACCGGCTCACCGTTGCCCGCCTCCGCGAGGCCAAACAGGAAGTCGAAGGACCAGACGGCGGCGGTGGCGTTGCCATTCATGTCCATCAACCCGGCGGCGATCTCCAGCTCAAACGGAACCTTTATCTTGGAGAACTCGTCACCGCCGAGCAGCAGCTGCGCGCTCAGGCCGTCTTCCGCCACGGTCAGGCTCGCCTCACCGCACGGGGACGTGGCGACGGTGCAATCGGACAATTTGGGTTCCAGGCCAGACAAGCGCTCGTTCTCGATATCACGGGCGCCCTCACCAGCGTCGTACACGCTGATGGACAGTGTCTCCGGACGGATGGGCTCCGAGAACTCGATGGTCAGCGGCTCGCCCACAGTGAACAGGCCGGCCATGGGGAACACGAGCTTGGGCTCCGGCGGGCTGTCGAACTCGGCGCAGCCGGACACGCCCACGGCGAGCGCGGCGCAAACACATACGATGAGACGGAATCTGGACATCGGAACACCTCGACCTGGGGTCTGAGCCTAGCAGAACAGCGACTCAGAACAGGAACTCGAACCGGTTCTCAATCAGACTTGCGGGCACGGCCAGCCCATTTCGGTCCTCAAACGCGTCGCCGGGGCGCAGATGCGCCGCCTCCACGGTCCACACGAAGAAGTCCTCGTAGGTCCACTGGACCTGCGCGTCGTACTCCACGCCGTAGAAATTGCCCGGCTTGCCCCCCGCGAAGTTGAGTGCGTCATCGGTGATCTCGTTGCCGTCTTCACGCAGGGAGGTCGCCACCGGGTCCACCACGGGCTCGTCGGCCCACGCGGCCAACACGCCCAGCCGCAGGTGCAGCTTGTGGCGCTTCTGGCGCACGATGTTCCACTTGACCTGGGGGAAGATGGCGACGGAGTTGGTGAAGCGGCCCTCGGTCCCAATCTCGGTGACGGGAAACGCGTCCGAGTCGAGGTTGATGAGATTCTCGACGCCCAGCGCCGCCGAGCGGGCGGTCTGAAACGCGTAGATGTGCTCGAACATGAGCAGCCCGACGTTGTAGTCGCGGGAGAAGCTGAAGCTGGAGATGGGCGTGTCGCTGCGCGGGTCGCCGTCGCCGGAGGCGTAGTCGAACTCCATGGTCAGGTCCACCGGGCCCAGCGAGTACTCGATCATGGAGTGGATGCCGCGCTGCTCGAAGGTCTGCACCGTAGGAACCTTGCCGCTCAGTGCCGCGATGCCTTCCGATACCTCGCGGGATTCACCCGCAATCCAGGACAGCTGGAAGTTGAGGTAGAGGTCTCCGACCTTGCCCTCAAAGCGGAACGGGAAGGCCTGGACGTTCGTGTTGAACTTCTTGCTCGTCTTGCGGACCCAGACCTGGGCGACCTGCAGGTTCTCCCATTCCCACCCAAACCAGTCCGCCTCCTTCTTGCGCGCGGCCAGGTAGAGGTTGGTCTGACCCTGGTCGTCGCCGGGGATGTGGATGTCGTCCTGGACGTTCCAGTCGTAGGTGAAGGCCAGGATGAGGCCGTCGTCGATGGATGGGTTGGCGACGTAGTCGGGGCCGAGCACCAGCGAGTTGTAGATGGCGTCCAGCTTGGTAGCGAACAGCACGCGGTCCGCAGAGTCCGGGCTGCGGCTGACGCCCCAGCGGTTGCGGCGCTCGCCGTCGTGTGCGGCGATGCCCGCGGCGTCCGCCTGGGCCATGCGCCCAACCCGCATGATGCCAACGGGCAGCAGCACTTCGCCATAGGCAAAGGTCACCTGCAGCGGGTCGATCTCCTTGAGCACGGGGATGTAGCTGTTGGGATCCAGTGGGTCACGACCGGGGGCAGCCGCGACCTCCCAGCCGGCGTTGTTCCCTCGCTTGCTGGCCAGCGCCAGGCCATTGGTCGGGCTCGGGCTGCCGCCAAACCGGCCGTTGTCCCCAAAAAGCACGCCGTTGAGGGCGTCCAGCTTCACGTAGATGCCGCCCACCTTCTTGTACTTCATCCCCAGATCGAGCCGCAGCCGCTGCTCGGTCCAGTTCACCCGTGTGACCTCCTCTCCGTTGAGGTCGAGGGGATCGATGTAGATGGATTGCACACGGTACTCAGCGTCCAGCTTGAGCCACTCGGGCGCAGGGGACGGGCGCTCGGCCTGTTTGTACTGTGCGTGGGCGGCGCTGCTGACGAACAGCATCGCCACAACGAGGGCAAATTTCTTCATGGAGGCTGGCCTTGAAAGTGGCACTGAGTGCCACAAGCTTTGTACCCGACCCCGCGCCCGTCGTCAACGGGGCCCCACGCGGAATTTGCGTGGGAGTAGGGACTTGTCGCGCAAACCGCTAGGATGGCCCGCATCGCGCCCCGGGGAGGCCATGAACTCGATTCAGCTCAGCAGCGTTTTCGCCATCGCCATCCTACTCGCCGCCTGCGGCGATGGGGGCGACTCCAACACCACGCCCGCCCCCGACACCGGCGGCGCCGACGTCGCCGACGACACGCGGGACACCGGCGAGGACGTGCAGGGCGATGCGCCCGGTGACGTCGCGCCGGATGCCGAGCCGGACACACCGGCCGACACGACGCCCGACGAGGACACGTCCATCCCCACCGAGCGGCGCGTGGACCTGCCGCTGGGCGAGACGCTGTTCCTGGACGGGGACGAATACCTGTCGCACTGGGGCCTGCTGGACACCAACCCGCTGCTCACAGGCGCTCCCGAGGGCAGCGCCGCGGCCATCCGTGAGCGGCGGTTCACCCCGGACGTGGAGGGTGTCTACGTCCTCGAGCACAGCGACACGACCGTCAACGTCCACGTCCGCAGCGACCTTCTCAACGAGGACACTTTCCTCAACTTCAACTACACCCCGGTGGTCGCCCTGGCGCAGGAGTCCGAGGACAGCCTCTGGGTCGTGTCCCCTCCGTCCAACGCGGTACAGCGCGTGGAGATGACGCCCGACGGGCCCGTCGCCCGCGAGCTGGTCCCCACCGGTTCCTGGCCCACGTCCGTCGCCGTGTGGGGAGACTACATCCTCGTGGCACAGAGCGGCCGAGACTCGCTGGGATTCCTGGACCGAACCACACGGAAAATCACGGACGCAATCCGCATCGGCAACGAGCCTGCCGGAATCGTGGTCGACGGAGACGTCGCCTACGTCACGCTGAGCGGTGAGGACGCCGTGGCCCGGATCGACCTGGCGACCCGCACCGTCACGGGCAAAATCGACGTCGCCCGGGACCCGCGCAGCATGGCGTTTGATCCCGTCAACAAGCGCCTGTTCGTCGCCTCCCTGATCTCCAGCAACGCCACGCCGCAGGGGCCGCTTCAGGAGGTGCCGATCCCCATTGAGGACCAGCACGACATCGCCGTCATCGACACCGAGACGTTTGCTTTCGTCGCCTGGACCGCGCCCGCGGGCACCATCATCCGAGGCCTCTGGCTCGACACGGACGACCCCACCGTACTCGTCGTGGCGCGCAGCCACTCCAACAACTTCCGTGCACGCGTGGACGCCAGCAGCACGCCGCACTCGCACGGACTCACGCTCATCGACATCGACCTCGAGTCCGAGGGGCTCTACACCCTGGTGGGCGACGGAGAGCTCGGCGCCGGGCAGGTGCCGCTGGATACCCAGGAGAGCTCCACCGGCCCTGCGGCGAGCCCCTTCTCCATGATGGCGACGCCCGACGGTGAAAAACTGCTCGTCACCCTGTCCGCCAGCAAGGCGGTGCTGGTCCTCGACCGCGAGACCTACGCCGAGATCGAGCGCCTGCCCACGGGCCACGATCCGCGCGGGCTGGCCATCGCGCACGGCCGTCTCTGGACTCTGGCGTGGCTCGACAACGAGGTCACGAGCTTCGCCCTGCCCACGGACCCAGGCGTCGCCGCGACCACCGCGGCGTCCGTCACCGTCGGCAACGATCCGACTCCCGCCGACGTGAAGGAGGGACAGCGCATCTTCAACGATGCGGCCTTCTCGCGCCACGCCGACTTCAGCTGCAACAACTGCCACATCGACGGCATCACCGATGGTCTGGTCTGGAACATCCTGCTGGACGGCAACGTGAACACGCTGGCGTTCCGCAACGTCGGCGGCACCGGCCCCTTCCTCTGGGGCGGGCAGCTGCCCACACTCTTCGACTTCAGCCGCGAGGTGTTGCGCCTGGTCGGGGCGACGGCCACAGGAGACCAGATGGAGCTCCTGACCACCTATATGCAGTCCGTCACCGCGCCGCCCAATCCCTACACATTGCCCGGTGGTCGCTTCACCGAGCAGGCGCTGGCGGGCCGGGACATCTTCTTCGCCACCACGGCTGCCAACGGCGCTGGCTGCGGCGAGTGTCACAGCGGCCCCCTGTTCACGAACCGGCAACTCGTGGCCGGCAAGACGCCGAACCTACGCACGGATGTCCCGAGCCTCCTGGGCGTCTACGACACGGGTCCGTGGGGCCGCGAGGGACAGTGGACCACGCTCGACGACATGGTGGACTACGCCGTTGTGTTTACGGGCGCGACCCTCGACTCTGACGAGCGCGACGCCCTGCTGGCCTTCGTCCAGCAGCTCCCCGGGGACCTGCTCTACCTCAACAGCTCCGCGCCGCTGAACCGCGCCAAGAACGTCTGGGTCGAGACCGAGATGGAGCTGATCTTCAGCGCCGTCCTCGCCGCCGGCGCTGAGCGCCACTTCTCCGCAGAGGTCCACAACGGCGAGGGCTGGGTCGCCTACCAGGGCGCGTGGGTCGTCAATGGACGCCGCGTGCGCTTTGAACCCCTCGTGGCCCCCGCCGAGGGCGCACAGTACCGCTTCCTGGTGTCACCGGGGCTGACGGGCGTGCTGGGCGAGACGACAAAAGAGGCGCTGATGGTGGAGTTTGAGACGGGCGAGGGCGCCGAGGTAGACATGAGCGGCGGCTGGCGCCTGCGCGTCACCGCCCCGCTCGACGGGTCCGTCCGAGGTGCGTTCCTCCAGGCCGCCGGCGGTCGCGTCACCGGCGCCATCCTGGAGAGCGACGGCGTCATCGACTTTGATCACGTGGAGGGATTCGTGGTGGGCACGACCCTCATCCTCGACCCATTCCTGGTCGAGTCCGAGTTTGGTCAGGTGCGCATCGACCACACGGAGATCGAGCTGTACGACGACGACAACGATGGCCGCGCGGACCGCGGCGAGGGCATCGCCCAGACGATCGTGGACCTGACGGTCCTGCTGGAGCGCACGTCCTACCCAGAGGACTGACCCACCGGGCTCGCATCGCTCGGGCCGCATTGCGGAGTCTGGACCGGGAATCTCGCCGGCGGTGAACCGCGGCGCCGTGCCGCCTCACCGAGGGGCGAACCTACTGGCTGACGACCTCACACCAGTTCGGGAAGCCGCGGTCACCGATGCCCTCCTCAAGGGGGCTGGTGACGGTCTCGTAGGTGTGGAAGTTCAGGAAATCAAAGCCCCATCGCTCCGCCCCACGGGGCAAGGTATGACCGCCCGTATGTTGGCAGCGGATGACGAAGTGGCCGTCGGCGGCGAGGCTGGTGGAGAAGTCCGCGGTCATCGTCTGGAAGTTGACCACGCCGCCAAAGACATCGTCCGGGCCGCCGTCCACCAGCAGGACCGGCAGACGGGCTTGCGGCGTCTTGTACGGGAACAGGCCCACGCCGCCGCTGAAGATCGTCGCCGCAGCCAGGTACTCGGACCGCTCCAGGATCAGGTAGCTACTCCACAGGGCGCCGGCGCTGAAGCCGGAGGTGTAGATGCGGGTCTTGTCGATGCCGTACGCCGCGTCTGTGCAGGCCAGGATGTCGTCAAAGAAGGTCAGGTCCTGCTGGGTCGCCTGGGTGGCCGGCGGGTAGCCCCACTCGGTCTGCGATGAGCAGCAGCTCTGCGGCACGACCACGATCCAGCCCCGGGAATCAGCGATTTGCTGCGCGCCGAACGCCTGCGCCGCGGCCGACGCAGACCCGCCAAGCCAGTGCCAGAGGATGAGGAGCGGAGCGCCCTCGGGGTTCTCTGGGAGGTAGAGCAGGAAGTTCCGATCCTCCTCCAGCACGCGCAGATTGTTGCGGCCGGACGTAAAGCCCGGGCAGGCGAGACCGCTGTACGAAGGCAGGTCGGGACCCGCGCCGGGGTCGCCGTTATTGCCGTTGTTGGCGCCGTTGTTGGCGCCATTGTTGGCGCCATTGTTGGCGCCGTTG
>CALBXO010000470.1 GCA_937890335.1 uncultured Pseudomonadota bacterium
CGTGACTTCCCGGAACGTGCCGTCGCCGCCGCCTTTGTACAGGCGATCCACGGCCGGTGTGTTCTCGCCGGCGGGTACGTTCTGCGGGACCCAGAGGTCCAGATCTCCGTCGCGGTCGTAGTCCACAAACACGGCGCCCGCGGGAACATCGTCCGGGCGGCGCGTGTCGGTGTTCTGCGGTCCGAGAGCGAACGTGCCGTCACCGTTGTTGAGCATGATCTCGCTGGTGGTCGCAACAGCCAGCTCGGGGTCTGTGGTGTTCACAGCCGAGTACCCGTCGAGGTCCCCGTCATTGTCCACATCCCCAAAAGCGATGGCTTCCCCGGCGGGTCGCAGCTCGTCTCCATTTCGGATTGCCAGGAACCCGGACGACTCGGTCACGTCTTCGAACTTGCCGGCGCCGGTGTTCCGCAGCAGCCAGATGCGGCTGCGGTTGCCGCCGCTGCGCACGATCAAATCAGGCCAGGCGTCGCCGTCGAGGTCGGTGACGTTCAGACGCACGCCGCGAACCTCCAGGGCGGCCAGGCCCCAAGCGTCGGTCGCTTCCTCAAACGCCGCCGTGCCCGCGGTGTACGTGGTGCGCCCGCAGATCTCGGGGACCTCGTCCGTGTCAGGGGCGTCGGGCCCAGGCGTGTCCGGGGTGTCCGTGTCTCCGGCGTCTGCCGCGTCGCTGGCGTCTACCCCGGCGTCGGGGTCGGGGTCGGTGGCGCCGTTGTCGGCGGGGTCGCTACAGGCCGAGAGGGCCAGGACGAGCAGGAAGGTCAGGATGCGCATCTATTCTCCGGGGGCGCCGCAGTCTTCACAGTAGACGCTCTGGATGTCGTCACCGCCGGCGATGAGGTCGTTGACCCAGTCTACCAGCGTCACGCCGTTGGACTCCACGGTGTAGAAGTCGTCGGAGACAATGATGCAGTGGACTTCGCCGGGGGCGATGAACGCGTGAAAATTGTCCGCGCCCGCCTCCGCCTTCTCCATCTGCGCGTACATCTCGCCGGACCAAGCGTTGGCGTCCTCGCCGCCCATGACGGTGTAGTAGAAGGTCTGGTTCTCGTCGAACGCCGTGTTGTACTGGGCGACCACCTGGTTGGGGTATTGGTTCCCGAACACGGTGTAGAGGTCGGCCAATTGCAGGGCGAAGATGTCCACCTCGTTCGGATTCCAGCCCGGGATCCAGTCGGGCAACGCCGGCAGCGCGTTCCATTTGGGAAAGCTCTCCTGGAAGAACGTCTGCGTGATGACGCCCGCCGCGCTGTCCGACATCTGGACGACCTTGGCCTCGGGGTACCGCTCCATGAGGTGGGCCCCCCAGACGATGGAGCCGTACCCGCCGGCGCTGCAGCCGGTCACGAAGATGTTCTCCGGCTCGCCGTGGTTGTCGTAGACGTACTGCAGGGCCGTCTTTGCGTTGGTGGCGCCGCGGTGGTGGATGGTGACTTCGGCATCCGTGCCCTCGGCGTAGGTCTGCGTGGCGTCGCCCCAGTGGACGTCACCTGTGCAATACGGCACGACGACGTGCGTCCAGTCCTTGAACGGGTTGTCTGGGTTGTCCCGGTTGTAGATGCCGACCTTGGCGCGCCCGACGAGGCTGCGCAGCTGCTCCACGTCCGGATTGAAGATCGCATCGGCGACCGAGCATGTCAGCTCGTTCCAGCAGGCGCCGCCACCCCAGAAGTCCACGATTACGTTGCCGCTGGACCCCTCGTTGACGAAGTAGGCGTACTCGGTCCCACGGGAGCAGATCGTGTCGCCCCCCGGGATGTACTCAATCCAGCCGTCCGGGTGCTCGACGGTGCGTATCTCGCCGTTGTTTGCACCGTTGTTTGCGCCGTTGTTTACGCCGTTGTTGCCGCCGTTGTTGGCACCGTTGTTCGCACCGTTGTTTGCGCCGTTGTTGGCACCGTTGTTGGCACCGTTGTTGGCACCGTTGTTGGCACCGTTGTTCGCACCGTTGTTTGCGCCGTTGTTGGTTCCGGCTGGGTCCGAGGACTCATCGTCGCTGCAGGCGCCCAGGGCGAGGAGGAAGAGGCATGCTGTGAGAGCGGACTTTTTCATGTGCGCAGCATGCCCGACATGGGGGTCCTGCGGCAACTGGCAGCGCGCCGACGCGATCTTTGCTCGCGATCGCGGAACCACGCCGTGCGCGGCTGAGCGCGCCGGCGGCGCGCGGCACGGCCTCTACCGCGAAGTCCGGCGCTGCCGGATCGATGAGTGGGTGTGGGGGCTGATCGGCCCTGAACTGACCTGTCAGTCCTGGAGGCCGAAGAGGCTGCGCAGGCCGTGCATCAGCCGCGTGCCCGCCGGTTTGGCGTCGGTCTTGCGGGTCCGGATGGCCAGTCGCTGTGCGGGGTCTTCGTCGTCGAGGGTGGCCGGTGCGACGGCCGGCGGTGCGACGAGCTTCACCGTCTCGGTCAGCGGGTGATTGAAAAGGGCCTCGTTCGTGTCGGCGTTCCCCGACATCATCGGCCATTCGTCCGTGTCACAGTCCAGGTCGTCCAGCGCCTGGGCCAACGCGCGAGCGTCCTGGTGGCGGGCCAAAGGCTCCTTGGCCATCGCCCGTTCCACTGCGCGTCGCAGCCCGATGTGGACGCTGCTCGGCAGGGGCGGTGGCGCGGCGTCGCAGTGGAGCATGACGATCTGGAGGGGTGAGTTCCCGTCAAAGGGGGGCCGTCCGGCCAGCATCTCGTAGGCGATGCAGCCGAGCGAGTAGACATCGACGGCGGGTGTGAGCTCCGCCGCGGTCGCAAGCTCCGGCGCCATATAATGCGGCGTCCCGCAGATTCCACCGCGCATGGTGAGGCGGTTGAGCATGCTGACGCCCCAGCTGCCCTCCATCGCTCGTGCGATGCCAAAATCGAGGATCTTGACCGTGGGCGCGCTTCCATTGGCGCCTCGGCACAAAAAGAGGTTCTCGGGTTTGATGTCCCGGTGAACCACGCCGTTGTCGTGGGCTTCGATCAACGGGTCGAGCGCTTGTCGTAGCAGGGCTCGCGTGTCGTCGGAGGACAGCCGTCCCTGCTCGACCATGAGCTCGTGGAGGTCCATGCCCTCCAGGTACTCCATGGC
>CALBXO010000471.1 GCA_937890335.1 uncultured Pseudomonadota bacterium
CGCAGACCTCGTTGTCGTCGGGGACGCCGTCGCAGTTGTTGTCGATGCCGTCGCAGACCTCGAGCTCGTCCTGTCCGGGGGTGGCGTTGCAGCGCAGCTGGAGGCGGTCGGGGGAGCAGACCAGGGTGCCCGTGGCCTGGCAGATGCCGAGCCCCACGGTGCAGGGCTGGCCGAGCGCTTCAAACCCCTCGTCGCTGTTGCCGTCGCAGTTGTCGTCGGTCTCATTGCCGCATAGCTCGGCCTCGAGCGGCGCGCCGGGCAGCACATTGCACACAGTGCCGAGACGATCGAGGCCACAGATGTTCACGCCGGTGCGGCGGCAGAAACCCACGCCGACCTCGCACGCGTCGCCCACATCGAAGGCCTCGTCGATGTCCTCGTTGCAATTGTTGTCGAGCCCGTCGCAGATCTCGTCTTCCTGCTCGCCCTCCTGGGCGCTGCAGACGAGCTCGCGGCGGTCTTCGGAGCAGACAAAAGCGCCCACGTTGCCGCAGATGCCCTCGCCGACTTCGCAGCCTGTCCCCAGGTCCGCAAAGCCTTCGTCCGTGCGGTTGTTGCAGTTGTCATCGATGCCGTTGCCGCAGAGCTCGAACAGACCAGGGTCTCCCGGTACCACGCTGCACACCGTGCCACGGCCGTCCTCGGCGCAGACGCGCACGCCGACGCGCTGGCACGCGCCCACGCCCACGATGCAGACTTCGCCGAGCTCCGGGTCGTCGTTGTCGATGTCGCCGTCGCAGTCGTCGTCCACTCCGTTTCCGCAGTAATCCAGCGGCTCGGGCGCGTTCTCGGTGGCGTCACAATCGAGGCCGTCGCCAGCCTCGTTGCACACATAGGTTCCGGGCACCGAGCAGGCGCCGACGCCCACGGTGCACGCCTGGTCCAGGTCCG
Source organism: uncultured Pseudomonadota bacterium (assembly GCA_937890335.1). Lineage (GTDB taxonomy): Bacteria > Myxococcota_A > Bradymonadia > Bradymonadales > CALBXO01. The sequence goes on from CALBXO010000471.1 coordinate 892, forward strand.
GATGATCCTCGTCGGTGTCGCCGTCGCAGTCGTCGTCCAGGCCGTTGCAGAGGTCCTGCCCCTCGGGCTCGCCCGGGTCCGCGTCGCACTCCACGCCGAGTCCGTCGAGTCCACAGACAAAGACGCCTGGCCGCTCGCAGATCCCCAAACCGGAGACGCAGTCCTCGCCCACCGTCGGGTGGTCCTCGTCGGTGTCGCCGTCGCAGTCGTCGTCTACGCCATTGCCACACAGGTCCATGGGGGCAGCGATGCCCGGGGTCGCGTCGCAGATGGTTCCCGTGGTGTCGGGGCTGCAGACCAGCACGCCGGGGGCCTCGCACGCTCCGGTCCCTCCGACACAGGCATCGCCGAGCTCAAAGAACGCCTCGTCCACCTCGCCGTCGCAGTTGTCATCCACCCCATTGCACGCCTCGTCGGCGTCGGGGCTCACGTCGGGGTCGCCGTCGTCACAGTCGGGGCCGGCGAGGCAACCCACGCCGTAGCTGTCGCCGTCGGCGTCCACGCAATCTCCCACGCAGGCACCGTCCGAACACACCGTTCGGTCGCCGCAGGTCACTGTGTTCAGGATGCCGCAGCCGTCGCGACCCGTGACGCAGATCTCCAGGTTGCGGTCGTCCCGACAGGACGCTTCGCCCAGCGAGCAGGCGGTGGGCGGGCAGATCCTGTCCACGCACGCGCCCTCACTGCAGCTCTGCTCGTCCGAGCAGGCTTCAACTTGCGGCAGGGCGCATCCGTCGGGCCCCTCCACGCAGCGCACGGCCACGGATCCTTCGCAGGTGGCTTCGCCCACCTCGCACAGCTCCGGGCATGTCGGCACCTCAATGGTCTGCGTCTCCGTGCTGCCACCGCAGCCGACCATGACGAGGGCGAGGCAGAGCGCAGAGGCGCTGGTGAGCGCGCGGAAATGGGGGCGCCCGGGGGCAGTCGTAGGCCGGGTTCTCATTCTGGTTCCTCGAGCGTAAATGTGATCTCGTAGGTGTTCTCCGCACCCTGAAAGCCAAAGATCTCCGCGGTGAACGGCAGGCTCTGGTCGTCGTCGGGCACGAGGTAGCTTGTGTCTTCGTCGTCGGTGACGCTGGTCCCGGAGGCGACGTTGTCGTCTCCGCGGTACAGGCGGACGTCCAGGTCTCCGTCGGCGTGGACAAAACGAACGGTCGCCCGTACGCGCACGCCGGGCGCCGGGTCGGCGCCGGTGAGTACGAAGAAGTCTGGGTTCCCGCCGCAGGTGGCGCCCATCACGGTCTCGGTGAGCGCCGCGCGGGCGGCCTCTTCCCGTGTGTCGTTGGGCTCGTGGTCGTCGTCGATGCACGGGTCGGGGCCCACCAGGTGCCAGCTGACCGTGTAGCCGGTCGCCGCCTCCGGACCCGGCGCGATCTGCACGGTGTAGAGGCGGTCCCCGGCGGGCAGCGGGAGGTCCAGGAGGCTGCCGGACGGCACGCTGCGGGCGGTCGCGGCGATGGCGCCACCGTCAAACAGCCGGACCGTGACGTCCTCGGGGGCGCCGGCGTGCTCGACGCTGACGACGAGCCTGTCGCCGTCGGTCTGGCGCTCGATGCGCCCGAGGCGAAACCAATCGGCCGATCCGAGGCACAGGGCCCCCTCGAGCCGCTCGTCTTCCACCAGGCTGGTCGCCTGTCCGGGCTCGTCGTTGGGCTCGTGCGCGTCTTCTGTGCACTCCGGCGGGGGCTCGAGGTCCACGTGGAAGGTGTACGGGCCGAACCAGGGTCCCCAGGCCGTGACGCGCACCCAATGGGGCCCGCGCAGGCCAAACGGTACCCGGTAGCGAACCGTCTCATCGCGGCCTGGGCCCGACCCCGTCGCGACGAGGCGCTCACCCGCGTACAGCTCGATCTCCGGGTCGACGCCCGTGCCCTGCGCGCGAATGGTCAGCTCCGTGCCGCCGGCGAGGTCTCCGAGCTCGTACCAATCCGCGTCTCCGGTGCAGAGGTAGGCCGTCGGCACGATGGGCCCCGCTTGCGTGCGGCGGTCGTTGGGTTCGTCTGGGTCCTGGACACACGCCCCAGGGTCCGCCAGGACCACGCGCACTCCATAGGCGCCGAAGCTGCGCAGGTCGCCGCCGCGAACCCGCAGCAGCGGCGATCGGTCCAGCTGCGCGACGTAGCCGAAGTTCTGCCCCACGCCTCCGCGCAGCGGCCGCGCGATGACTTCCAGGGTGTCCGGATCCACCAGTGACGCGTCCAGGGTGCCGAGGAACTCATTGGACGTGACCTGGATCATCACGGTGGTGCCCTCAGCGACGTCCAGGGGTCCGTACCAGTCGTCGTCGCCCGAGCAGATTGTCGCCGTGAATGCCGATTGACCCGTCAGGCGAGACGAAATCAGGTGGGTGTCGTTGGGCTCCATGCCGTCGTCTTCGCACTCGCGCAGGCCGGTGACGGTCCAGTTGATCGTGTAGCTGCCCTCGGAACCGTCGTGTCCGACCACTTCCACGAAGACCGACACCGCCGCCGGTGCCTGCCAGACGATGCGCTCGCGCGCGCCTGCCATCATGGACCCGGCGACGCGTCCCTCGGGGGTCCAGAGGAAGAGGTCCAGGTCGGCCTCGGGGCCGTCGGGCTGCATCTCCACCTCGATGTAGTCGCCGGCTTGCAGCGCGGCCAACTCGAACCAGTCCGGGTCGTCGCGGCACAGCTGGCCTCCGACGAGGATTTCACGTGTAACATCCCGCGCGCTCTCCAGGTCGTCGTTGGGTTCGAGCCGGTCGTCGTCGCAGCTGTACGGTGCGCAGACTCCAGACTGGCAGACCTCCCCCTCGGCGCAGCGCGTGACCAGGTCGCGGACGCCGCAGCCGTCAGGGCCGGAGACGCAGGCCACGACATCGCGCCCCACGCAGGCCAGGGTCCCCGGCGCGCAGTTGTCCGGGTCGCACTCGGCGCAGTCGGGGTTGTTGTCTACAAAGCCGTCGCAGTCGTTGTCGAGCCCGTCGCACACCTCGATGCCACCGGGGCGTTCGAGGGGCTCGCGGTCGTTGCAATCCTGCCGAACACACTCCGTCCCGACGCCGGCGCCGTCACCATCCTGGTCATGGCAGTCGCGCGCGGGCACGCAGAGCTGTCCCACGCACACCATCGCGGCGCCGCAACCGCGCGGCTCGCCCCATTGAAGGCAGCCGTGTCGAAGCTGGCAATGGGCCACGTTTCCCTGCGTGTCGCAGCGCATGTCCCCCAGCTCACAGGCGGGCGTGCACGACCCCTCGCAGCCGGAGAGAAGCTCGTCCACGAGGCCGTCACAGTCGTCGTCCCGACCGTTGCATTGCTCCTCGCGGGCCGGGTCGCAGCTGATCACACGGCAGGTTCCCTCCAGGCATGCGTCGGAGGCGCACGTCTGGGTTCCGATCCACTGGCCGCACGCGGTCGTGTCTGGGGTGCAGATTTCAACCGTGTCGCCCGCACAGCGCGCGGCTCCGATCTCGCACACGGGTTCGGGGTCCGCGCAGACCGGAGCCTGCGAGGGACCGGGCCCATCGGAGCAACCGAGCAGGCCGGCCAGCATCCCCAGGGCGCAGAACCCCGCGGCGACACTGGCCCACCAGGGGCGGGCCGTCAGGGCGGGATCTGCGGGGGCGGGCACGGCGAGCTGCATGGGGCCATGCTAGCAGACAACAGGCAAAATGCCTCGCGGTTTCCGCAGTGCGGGCCTCGCGGTGCCGCGGTGGTCAGATCTCGAACTTGCGAAACTCGTGGCCGCCGAACATCTCGTCGCGTAGGGCCTCGAGCTGTGTGTACATGACCCATGCGTCCTGGGCGCGCTGGCGGGGGGACGCGCGCGTAAAGAAGCGCAGCAGCCGCACCAACCGCTCATCGACGCGATCGGGGATGGATCCCGCCGCCGGGTCCCCGCCCGCGGCGAAGATCATGCACTGACCCAGCGCGTAGAGGTCGCTGGCCGGGACGGGGGCCTTGCGCGCCGCCACCTCGGGGGCCGAGTACGGCTCGTTGAGAGCCTTGAAGCCATCTCCGGTCTGCGCGGGGTTGACGACAGACCAGCACCAATCGACCAGCCAGATATTGTGGTCGCGCGGGCGGATCAGGATGTGCGCTGGCTCCAGATTCCCATGCAGCACGCCCTGGCTATGGGCAAACCCCACCGCGCTCAGACACCGCCGCATCAGCCACAACAGGTGCACATCGGGGATGCCGTCCGGGTATTTCTCCCGCACGCGGACCAGATCGTACCCATCCAGGTGCGCGAAGACGTTGGCGGCGCGACCGTCGGGGGTCTTGAAACTGTCCAGCAGGCGAGGGAGGTGTTTGCGCTGCCGGCTGCGCTCCCGCGTGAGCAGCTCCAGCGTGCGCACTTCGCGTTGGATCAGGTCGTTGTCCGCCGCGTCGTCGGCGATCTTCACGGCGACCTTGCGGCGGCTGCCGTCGGCGGCGTCCATGTCCCCGCCGTACACCGTGGCGATGTCGCCATAGCCGATCGCAGCCGTGACGTGGTACCCGCCGGCGTCCGTGGTGACCCGGAAGTCCACGGCCTCAGGTTCTGGGGCGGCGTCAGGCGCGGCGAGGCCAGCGACCTCCCGCACCGGGAGCTGCCGCCAGTCGCGCCCGTCTACCACGCCACCCGACGGCCCCGCGGCGAAGTGGGACCGGCTGTTGTCGACGACGCGAGCGCTGCTCTGGTCGATGTGGACTACTTGCACCTGCGGCCCGTCACCGCCGATGCGGAATTGCAGGCCGGAGAACCTGTATCCGCGTGTGGCCCCCATCAGGTCAGTGGTCGACAGCTCGCCTGCGAGCTCCGCGAACCCTCCCAGCTGCGGGGTGAACCACAGCGAGACCTCTGCGTCCTCGCCGGGAAAAATCGTGTAGGTCCGGGCCGGGTCCGCCGCCTGCCCGCTGGCGTTGGCGGTCACGGTGACGGCCTCCAGCGCGAGGTCGGTGTCGTTGCTGACGCGCGCGCGCACGAGGCAGCGTTGTCCGACCTGAAAATGGACGAAGGTCGAGACGTCGATCCACAGCCGCACGCCCTCGGGCGCAGCGCCCGGGTCCAGCTCCTCCAGCAGCCGCGTGTGTGTCGCACGCGCGATCCCGAGCTTGCCGCGCAGGACGTCGAGCTGCGCGAGCTCCTTGGTGCCGAGCGCGCCGTCGGAGATGAAGCGGGCAAAGACCTCGCGGTACCGTGCAATGCCCTCGGAGGACTCCTCCGGGACATCGCGCGCAGCCCCGCAGTCACCACAGAAGCGCGCCGCCTCATCCACCGCCGCCCCACACTCGCCGCACTTGCCTGCCATGGTCTTGGGTGTACGCCGGACGCTGCCCCCGGACAAGCCTCGCGCGCGGGCGCCTCTGGCGATTGCTCTGGAGGTTTCAGGTGCGTTTCAGGTGCGGCGACGACTCTCGGCGACCAAGTTCACTGCCGATGATGGAGATGGCGACGCATGGCTGATGAACGCTCGCTCGCAACAGAATCCCGCGCCCAGGATGCGCCGTCGCCGCAGCCCGATTTTGGGGCGCCGCGCGGGCGCTCCGGCATGGCGCGCCTGCAGCGCAACCAGCTGGCGCAGGGTCCGGGGCCGCAAGGCCAATCCGCGGAATCTTTGGAGGTGCTCCACCGGCGCCTGGGCGCCGAGCGCCCCACGGCGGAGATCGCCGAGTTGGCGCTCCCGCTGTTGCGGGACCCCGCCACGCGTCAACAGGTCGTCCACGCGCTGAACCGGGCCGGCCGTGCAGCGGACGTCCTTGTACTGGTGGACGACCCGGTGGTGGGTGAGGCGATTCGCAAAATGCTCGGGGGGAACCTGAGCACAGACGTCTTTTCGGGCCAGAACCGGCGAGTCCACGCGCTCCAGGCCCGCACTGCGTTTGTCCTGAAGCAGTACCGCGGGCTCGAGGAGGTCGTACAGGAGTTCTACCCGGGCCATTGGGAGGCGCTGATCGCCGTACAGGACTTCAGCTTTGAGGCGCTCGGCGCGACCATGTGGGACCAGATGCGGGTCGTGACTGGGCGGGACGCCTTCCTGACCCGCGCCCTGACCATGCTGCCCGGCATCCGCGAGCGGGGCAGGATGGAGGAGGAGGCCGCCGTCCATCGACAGGTGCGCCTCAGGCTGGAACCCATCCTGGCGCAACACTACGCCGATGGAACCCCCGCGAACTGGATGCGCGTCTGGAGCGATCTCATGGAGGCCGACCGCCAATATGTGGGGTCCGACGCTGCCCGGGACTACGTCCGCCGAGAGGTGAGCCAGCGCAACCATGAGGTGGTCCAGGCGCAGGATCAGCTCGCGGTGGGCGGACTGCTCAAAGCGGAAGCGGCGGGAGGGGTGACCGGTTCCGATATGCTGGCCGCCTACCGGAGTTTGCGCCACAGCATGGAGGCCGCGTGGAAGGGGTCTGCGACCGACGCACTGCCGGCTCTGGCCACCTCCTCTGCTGGGCAGAACTACGACAGACTCGCCGCGCCGCTGCGCGGGCAGACCCAGACGCTCTTGGAGACCTACGGTGTGCTGGCGGAGGCGATCCGGGGTGACAAGACGGCGACGCAGCGGGCTAAGGCCGCCTTCGGCGTCGGGGTGCCGACATCGGACAATGGCGATGTGGGTCTGATCAGCAAGCCGCGGGGCGCGCAGGGGCCGTGGCCCGAGGCTCCCACTCTGGCCGAGGCCTCTGGGGAGTCTGAGATCGCGCCGTCGACGATGGGGGAAGTGGGGCGCGCCGACGCCATGCTCAGCGCCGATTCTGGGAGTCCGGTACGCCTCGAACATGACCCCCTCTTTGTGGCGTTGAGTCTGACGCAGGAAGGGGGAGATTCCGCGGCGCGGGGCGCGATCGCCATCGCGGACATGGCGCAGGCCGCAAGCCTGCACGCCGTGGGTCACCAGTTCTACCGCGCGGCGTTTGGCGTGCCCGACGAGCTGCCGGGGAACCTGGAGGAGCGGCGGGCCGCCCTCGACACCTACAAGCCCAAGGGCGGCGAGTTTGCCGCAGCCTGGGACCGCTGGGTCGGGTCCCACGACATCTATGAAGAGTGGTTCAACCTCAAGGACTCGACCTGGGATGTGATCGTTGAGCTGTCCCTGCACATCGTGTTGGGGCTTATCGTCGGTCTGGCGTCCGGAGGCGTTGGCGCCGCGTTGGAGCTGAGTGCGGCGACCGTCTTTGTCATGGAGGTTCTGGTCTTTACGGCGTCGTCCGAGGTCCTGTCGGCGCACCTGCACGACCGACCGATTCTCGAGGGTGGCCCGGATGGGTTCATGCGTGACCTGGGCATGAACGCGGCCACCATGGGCGTGATGCGGGTCATGGGTCCGGCCTACAAGGCGCTGACGGGGGTCGATCCGGCGAGGCTGTCTCTGGCCAGCACGTCGATTCGCCAGATGGCGCTCCACCAGGGCGGCGCGCTCATGCTGGAGAACCTCGCCATGGACGGGGTCGCGATCGGCCTTGCTGCCGCGGAAGCCGCCGCGAGCGACGACGTGGAGTTCACGGCCGACGACGCCTTCGACATCGTGTTGATGAACGCCGCCATGAGTCTGGGCTTCAAGCTTGGTCAGGCCGGGATCAATGTGACGCGGGCGCTGCTGCCGGGGCGCCGACCGCCCGAGATCGACGCGCTCGACGCCCGGATCCAGGCGAACCACGAGAGCATCTCCTCGGGTGGGGGCCGGCGCGAGACGGCGATGAACCTCGCGGCGCGTCAGCAGTCGCTGTTGGCGCAGAAGGATGGCCTGCTCGCCGCGCATCTGGGCACGGGGTCTGCGGAGTACCAGAAGTGGCGCGGCCTCTACGACTTCCTCCTGGTTGAGGCCCAACGATTCGAGCTGATCAAGGCCACCCGACTCCACCAGGTGGGGGCCACCGAGTTCCAGTACAGGGCCACGCCGGAGGGTGCCAACGCCGTCAGGCAGCGGCTCACGAACGCCGGGATCGCGCACACGAGGCAGCCGACGCCCGAAGGGCCGATGTTCAGCTTCCTCGACCCAATCTCCAGGGCCGAGTATCGCATCCTGCCGCGCGGGAAGGGCCAGCAGCCGGGGCAGGTGGAGGGCCAACCCGCGGCGGGCCCGACGGCGCAGCCGCCCCGTCCCGAAGCGCGACAGATCCCGGAGACGGTGTTTACGAGCGAGGGAGTGGCCATACACCTCCCCCCTGGGGAAGGCCTCAAGCACGCGCTCGAATCCCATACGGTGGAAAACTTCAACCCCAGGGAGCGCCTCAATGTGTCGAACAAAGACGCGACTCTGTTCAGACCGGGCTCCATCACGAACGCCGCCGAGCTGCGCACCCTGGTGCGACAGGCGCTCGAGGGTCGCGCCGGTCTCGGCATCCGTGACGGGATGAAGAACGATCCCATCGACCTCGTGATCAGGAACATCTCGTTGCGCGTGATCGTGGGGGCCAGGAGCGGCGGCGGCACGCAGCTGGTGACCGTGTTTCCGACCAGGGGCCTGGTGGTCACGAAGGAAACGATGGCGAGGTGGGCGTCACAGATCGAGGAAGGCAAACTCACCCTTCAAGAAGTCCGTGACAAGCTGCGCCGCGGTATCGTCGACTGACGGTTCCCGGCGTCGCTTTTCGCGGTCGAGGCGGTGGCCCACCCCGTCGCACAGCGTCACATTGGATCGACGCCCCGGGCGGTTCGGTCCCTGCGATGCACGGCGTTGTTACGTCGAGCAACGGGTGGGAGCTTGAGTCATCGCGCGCGGGCGGGGTATCTTCCGTGCGAACCGTTACAGGCAGTTCCATGGACAATTCGGACGACTTTCGTCTCGCGCGTTCGGCTGATGGGGGGAACCAAACGCCAACAATTCTCGCGCTGACGTCGAGCCGCGGTGAACAGGACGCGCGAGCGGTCCTGGAGGCACCGGGGACCGATGCGACGTTCTTGTTGGAACGGGTGCTGGATTCGGATGCCCTCTTTGAGGCGCTGCGCACGAAGCCCACGGTGGCGATCCTCACCGACGAGCTCAAACACCTCCCCACCATCTCCCAGCTCAAAGCCAGCGAGGCGTTCCGCGACGTGCCGGTGATCTTCATCCAGGCGGAGTATGATCCGCGGCCGATGCGAAAGGCCGCGGACGCCGGCTGTGACGACGTTGTCGTCATGGGGAATGACCGGGGTGAGCTCCAGTTCCGGATTGACGCGATCTGGGCGTACCACAGGGAGTACGGCTTCGCGCCGCCCTCCGGGCATTGGTATGTCTTCAATGAGGATCGGGACGCGCTGATGGAGCGCGAGGAGCCGTCGAGCGGGGAGCAGATCGCGCTGCGCACCGTGCAGTTGTTTGCCGAGGCGCCCGACAGAGACGCAGCGCATGTCCTGCTGATCTCGGACCACCCGTTTTACAAGGTCCGTGGGCAGGACCTGCTGACGCGCGCCGGCTACAACGTCAGCTTCGTGGACAGCGGGTTCACCGCGATGCGGTTTCTGTTCAACCTCGCCCGTGGGCGCGCGGTGAACACGCCCGAGCACCTCCAGGGCAAGCTGGACCTCATCCTGATCGCGCTGGCCACGTCCAATGCCCAGTCGGCCCAATTGGTGCGCAGGATCAAGGGAGAGGCCGACTATGAGAAGGTTCCGGTCCTGTTGATCACGGACACCAAGGTGGGCCTGGAGATCCTGCGGCCCTACGCTGACCGCGGCGTGTACACGACGGTAGACGGTGCGCCGCAGGCTGAGGACATGGCGTTCCGGATCTCGGAGATCTTCCAGGGCGCGGCGTCGAGCGGCGGATACGGCAAGCGCTACCTCTACTCTGGCCCCTGTTCGTTCCGCTCGGCGTCGGAACCCGCGGGCACCTGGCACCACGGGATGATGTACAATGTGGGTCGCCAGGGCATCTACATCCGGACGATCGCGCCGCCAATTCCGGGCGAAGAGGTACACATCAACTTCCGTTTGCGCCAAGATAGCTTCCTGTTGGAGTTCGCGGGGCCTGTGATCTGGGCCAATAAGTGGCGCCCCGCGAGCCGGCAGGTGTACCCAGCGGGGTTCGGAGTGGCGCTCCGGGATGGGACCATGTCCCACTTTGAGGCGCTCGTGGACTTCTGTGATCTGCTCAACGAGTCCGAGACGATACCGCGCCGCAAAGCCGAAACATGACAAAACGTCAGATCCTGTACGCAGTTCTCGGTTTCATCGCGACCATGATCCTCATCATGATCGCGGGCGTGGCCGTGCTGCTGCTGACCAAGCCCGAAGCCAAGATCATCTGGACCGATGCCCAGCGCAAAGAGGCCCAGAAGACCGTCCGGAAGAAGGGGCAGTGGGAGGGCAAGGAGAAAGCGGCCATCGCCAAGGTCGTTGCCGTCCAGGTGGACGCTCCCGAGTCCGAAGAGGACGCCAGGAAGGGAAAGCGCAGGAAGCCCGAGGAGGTGGAGAAGATCGCGCTTGGAGCC
>CALBXO010000472.1 GCA_937890335.1 uncultured Pseudomonadota bacterium
CTCGATCCCCGCCGCATCGCACACGGGGCATCTCAGGCCCTGCGTGCGTCCGGCAAGCACCTCGTCAAGGAGATCCTGCCACACCACAAGCTCGTCATAGTCGTGATCTTTCACCGCACCCGGTTCTACGACGGTTGCCGGTCGGAGTGCAAGCTTTCTGAACAGTCAGCTTCAGAGTTGGCCGTGGCCGGCCCGTTTGAAGGAGAAGCGGGTCGTGTAGCCGGTGCCGGGTCCGGTGCCAGGCTTGAGGATGTGTTCTGCGCGGATCACGTAGTACTTGCCGTCAAACTTCTTCCCGAGACCGGAGAACTCGACGATCTTGCCCGACTTGATGTTCATGTCGCCCTCCACCTCCGCGTCGCCGGTGATGAAGTTCATGGCGATCTCGTTCATGCGGGCTTTGGCGATCGCGTCGGCGTGCTCCTGATCTTCGAGCGGCACGTTGCAGATGAGGTTCATCTTCTTGCCGCCGCCGAACTTGCCTGCCGCGACTTCGGGTCCGGACTGGTCCCCGCCCATCTTGCTGCGCACGTCGCTGGGGGACGCTTTGCCGACGATCTCCTTCTTCTCCTTCTGACACCACCCGCGCACCTGGACCTCATCCACCTGCTGGGCGGTGCTGAGGCTAAAGCGGGAACGTTTGAGGTTCTCGCCGTAGGTGATGGTCGTGACGCTTCCGCCAGAGACTTGCGGACGCTTGAAGGTCAGATTTCCGTCCGAGACCCCGAGCTCGAAATCGATGAACCGCGCGCGTGCGTAGAGGAAATCGATGTCGGACAAGTTGTTCTGGAAGACGTGGTCGTGGACCTTGCCCGAGTCGTCTACGTCGGCACCAAGTCCCATTTCGCCGGCGATCTGCTCGGCGATCTGGGAGTCCTTCATGTTCAGGAAGGTTCGCTGCTTCCGCCCGCGCGACAGGCGGTGCATCTTGTCGAAGCCCCGGACCGTGTAGGTGGAGGGATCGTGTTCCCGGTAGCTGGCCTCCATCGCGGTGATCTCTCCGGAGATCATCTGCGTCATGCCGCCGCCGCCGCCGCCTTCCCCTTTGTACCCAATGCTGATGTCGAGGGCGTCGCCCTCCTTGAAGTGGCCACTGTGCTGGCCGCCCTGGTGGGTGAACACCGGCACTTGTCCGGGCTCGCTGGTCGTCTGATTGGTGAAGGTGACCGAGAACATGTCCGGGCCGTCCTGCACGTAGTCGACAGAGACTTTCTTGACCATCTGGGCGAGGTCGCCGCTGACGTTCGAGATCTGAAAATCGGGAACCCCTGGTCCTTCTCCGGGCATCGTGCTTCCTCGAGTCTCAGCTGGTGAAGTTCAAGATCGGCGGAATCAGCAATTCCTGGCCGGGTTCGAGCTCGAGCGGGTCTTCGATCCCGTTCGCGTCGGCAATGCGCCGCCACTCAGCCGGGTCGTCGTACTCCGTCGATGCGATGGTGTGCAGCGTCTCGCCGCGCTTGAGGCGCCGAAGTTTCGCGTGGTCGGGGGACTGCTTCTTCAAGTCCGCGACCTCGCACTCCACCATCGTGATGTTGACGGTCGCGCGGCACGGAAATCCGAGCCCGAGGAACATGGTGTACCGGGTCTGGACTTCCTTGAAGACGCCCTTGAACCAGAACGAACCCCAGATGAACCGGACGATGGGCGGACGGTGAAGCTCCGGGTTGATCATGGCCATCTTCTCGATGATCCCAACCTCGAGCTGCACCGGAAGGTTCTGCTCGTACCGGTCAAAGAACAGCTCGAACGTCAGGGTCCGGCCCTGTCCCGTGTTGAACTGTTGTTCCGGCACGTCCTTGCCCTGGGCCGCGTGCGGCTCCCACGGGACAGACTTTTTCACGCTCAGTTCCTTCGGATTGAACTGAACCATCCAGGGCATCCCAGGCTCTGGGATGAGCATGGCTTTGACGAGCATTATTCGGTCCCTCGGCGTTCGAGCTCGTAGCTCCAGCGTCGCTTGAGCTCAGACAGTACCTCGTAGGCGATGTCCTCGATGTTTTCCTGACTCGGCACGCCGGATTGGTGCGCCATTCCCGTTCGGTCCTCGGCCTCGGCCCTCTCGACCATACCACCTGAGGAGTCCTGCGTTCGCGCCGCGCGGGGGGCCACCGCCTCCGCTTGCGCGGTGCCGGGACCAAACGTCTCCGGCGTGGGCAATGAAGGTGGCTTCGGCGGCGAGTACAATGTGCCAGGTGCCTTGGCCGCACGCGCTCGCGGTTTGGGCGGCGCTGCGGGCGGCTTGAAGAGCGCCCCGGGGCCATCTCCTGTGCCTGGGCTCCCCGGTCTCACGAGGTCTGGCGACTGAAGGTCCACCCCGGCGGCCGCCTGCGCGCGGCTGGTCCCCGGCGCGGCCCACTCCATGCCAAGGGAGGCGGCCAACCGCCGGGCGCCTTCCTGTGAGCGGGTGGAGGTCATCCAGGGAGATGCGTTGAGTGCTCCGGCCCCTGCGCCCACCGCGAGCATGGTCCCAGCGGACTCCGCGCGGCCTCCTGGGGCGCTGCCAAACCGCAGCGAGCGCAGCCCCATGGCGACCTGGTGGGCGACAGCGTCATAAGAACCGGCCTGCCCAGCGGCCCCCCGAGTCCGGGTGCCCCGCTGTCCGCTTCGGGTTCGTTGCGGTGTCAGCAGCCGCGGCGCCACCAAGGTACCGGCGAGGCTCGCGCGTCCGGAGACAATCGCGTCTGCCGTCTCCGCCACGAGTCTCTCGACGCCGGCGGGCATCCAGACGCCCGCGGTGCCGTCGGCGCGGTGTGTCGTGGAGGGACGGGTCGTCGTGGAATCGAGTCCGGACCAACCGATGTCCGCGGCGTGGTGTGCGCGCTCCGGTTGCAGCAGAGCGCCGGCCGCCTCGGTGCTCACGGCCAGATGTGGTCCGGAGCGGGCTTGCGGGCGGTTTCCCAGGCCGTCCAAGGTGGATCGTACCTGGAGCAGGTTTCGGAGGACTCCCGCCGTCATCGCCCGTGGCGCCAACATGCCGCGGCTGCGTGTGACTGTACGGGTCGGCCCGCCTGCCGGCGTGGGCGCTGCTGCGCCCGAGGACAGCGTCGCCTGAAGCCGGGCGAAGCGCGATCCCTCACGCTGCGCGAGCGTCCGGTCCAGCGCGTCGCGAGGCGTGACGAACGTCGTCGGCCCTCCCGCCGTGCGGTGGTATCCCGGTGCCGTGTGACCGGCATTTGTCAGCCCGAGCCCGATGCGACCCGGTCCGGTCGGGTCCGACGAAAGATCCGCCAGCGGTCCGTTGGTCGGCCCGGCTGTGCCGGCGGCCGAGAGGTTGAGAGCGGCGACCCCGTCGAGCATTTGGCGGCCGCGCCCCAAGGACACTGCCATCTCCAGCAGCGCGCTGGCGTGGTCCGGATGACTCTGCGTTGGCGAGGCCCCGGTGAGGTCCAGATCGCCGTGGGCCCACTTTGTGGACCGCTGTGCGTAGGGGAGGATGTACGCCAGGTCGGCGCGGGACATGCCCGGGGCGATCTGGCGGGCCATTCCCAGCTGTCCAAGGGATCCGATGGCGCGAGCGTCAGCCGCTTCCGCCAACAGCTCACCCAGCGCCTCGGCCGAGCGCGCCGCGATGGGCAGCGCCACGTCCCGGCCCTCGCTGAGGTCGCGGAGCACGCGCGCTACGTTCGCAGACCGCCGGGTGCCGAGGCCGGCCAGCGCGGCGCCCAGCTGTCCGAGTCTCGCACGCGTCGAGGCCGGCATGGAGGCTTCTGGCGGGGCCGTCGAGGCGGCTTTGGAGGGAGCTGCGTCGAACGCCGCAAGTTCCGCGTCGGCGAAACCTCCTGCAGAGAGTGACTGGATCACGCGGGCGGCCCGCTCCGACCCAGCGAAGAGGCGGATCACATCACCCGCTGAATCCAACCGCGAGGTCGCCAGCGGGGCCGTGGATTGAGCGATGGCCGAGAAACGCGCGGTCATCTCCGACGGGGCCGCAGCCAAGACCTTGGACATCCGCGCTTGTGCGGCGTGAAGGTCGCTCGCCACGGAGGTCAGTCGGCGGGTTGACGCGTCGCTTCTGGCCTCCGACCGAGCGGGTCCGCCCAGCAGTACATCCAGGCGTGCGCTCACGCCGCGCATGGACTGGAGCACGGTAGGCAGGGTGCTCTCCAGCGCTCGGGCCAGCTCCCCCGCGGCGAAGCGAGAGCCGGAAGGCTCGCGCGTCTGGCCCGTGAAGTTGGCCGTGCGCTCAAATGCGCGCACGGAGCGGGTGGGCGTCGTCGCCAGTTGCAGCTCCGATCGGGCCGTCCCCGCCGCCACGCTGACCACGGGCGCGTGCGACGAGATCTCCTCCGTGTCGACCACGATACGACCGTGATCAAGCCGAACCTTGATGTTGCCAAATGGTGTTCGGACCGACCGGGTCTGCACGGACGTCGCCGAAGCCTGGGACAGCGCGTCGAGCGCTTGGGACAGGGCCCGTCTTGCGCCGACGTCCAACAGGCCACCAGACTCCAGCTCGGGTGCGATGAGCGCTACCGTCTTCTCCGGAGAGAAGAGCCGCAATCCTGCAGTCCTGGACAGGTTGGTTTGCGATGCCACGTCCGCGGCCCGCGCGGCGCTGGCTGCCGCTTCGCGCGTGGCGCTGGCGATCTGCGCCAATTGCGCCACCACGGTGGTCTGTGCTCTCCGGGTCGCGACATCGATCGATCGGTGCAGATCGCTGACACCGGACGCGTCGGGGGACCAGCCCGAGAACGAGCTGTCTGTCGCCGCCGCGGACTCCATCTGAAGCAGGATGGAGTCCACGCCCCACCAGCCAGCGTTGTCGTAGCCGGTGGACGCCCGATCGCCACCGGCGATGGCCTGCCGGGCCTCTCGGATCGCGTCTGCGAGCTGACCGGCCGCAGTCGCCGCCCGAGTCTCGAGCTGCGCCCCGGCGGTCGTGGCCAGCGAGGGGCCGGAATCCTGAGACAGTGCAGTCAGGCGTTGGATGACGCTGCCGAGTCGTGACCGTGCGCGTACCGGTGTCGCGCTCTGGTGCGCCGCTGACGCCAGTGCGGCCGGCTGCAGACGCCCGAGGAACGTCGCCGTTCGTTGCAGTTCTGCGATGGACCGCACCAGGCTCGGCAGGTAGCCGCCGCTGACCACGATGTCCTGGAGAATCGCCTCGCGCGCGGAGTGAGGCACCGACGCCCGCGACAGGTTCGCAGTCGTGAACGTGTCGCGAGATGGCCCTCCAACCCCGCTCGTCGAGGCGCGGTCGCCTGCGGCAGACGGTGTCAGCGGCGAGCTCGCCGAGGCCTCGAGGCGGCGCAGGAGCATGCCCGCGCCCGCCCGGTGCGTGAGTCCGTCTGCGACGACGGCAGCAAAGTCTCCAGCTACAGTGGCGTCGTAGGTGCGTGCACGCGCGAGGGCCGCCAGGAGGCCCGGTCGCCTCGCGATCTCGACGGGAGCCGCAGCGATCGCTGCGGGCCCTCCCACGGCGCCCTGCCCGGCGGCCTGCTGCGCGTGGAATGCAACCAGGGGCGCGAAGAGGGCGGGGGGCTGCTGCACCGCGACCGTACCGGCCATCTCGCCGAGCCCGGAGGTTGCGATGAGTGGCGAGGGCGCGTTTGCCGCGAGGGCCACGGCCACGCGGTGTGACGGCGGCGCCCACTGTGGGGGCGCGGACGAGTCAGGTTCGGACCAGTCGGTCCCGTGTTGCCCGAGCGGGATGCCGCTGTCGTCGAGCCCCGCCAGAAGGACGCCTCGGCCTCCCTCCATGAGCCAGTAGCTCGAGACATCCGGCTCGGCATGTCGGGCCGCCCGCGTGTCAAAGCGAATGGCCTTGAGCGCCTGCGTTCCGAACTCTTGCCGGCGTGCGCCGACGGACTGGGCCGACAGTCCCCCCAATCGGCTCGCCACGGTGCGATCGGCACCCGTGATGTCGGTCTCGTGTCCACCCAGGTTCGCGGTAGCCCGAGGCGTGAAGGCGGTCAGGGCGAGCGCCTGTGCTTCCTCGATCGCGGTTTGCTCGGGGGAGGGACCCATCATGCGGGCGCGTGCGACGATCCGGGTCTGTGCGCTCTCAAGCGCGCGGGCCAGCGCTGGCGTCAAGCTGTGCTGGGCTGCGCGCCCGGCTTGCGGGGTGGACCTGCGTGCCTGCGCGGCGCTTGCGGTCACCGCTGTGCGGGCGGTGCGCATGATCTGTCGCGCGGCCCCCTCGAAGCTGAAAGAGATGTCGGCCGCGTCGACCGCCAACATGGGCAGCTCGTCCCGCAGCGCGATCAGGTCGTCGTGATCCAGGGCGGTGGAGAACCGCGGCGCGGGCGTGGGCAGCGTGAGTCCGATCGCGGCGCGATCCTCGACGCGGTCCGCCTGGGCGGTGGCCGCGACCCCGGGGGCGGCGGCGGTCGCCAGGCTTGCAGAGGTAAGTCCCTTTGCGCTGCTTGTCTGTGCCTGAATTTTTGCGAGCAGACGCTTGGCGACAGCGCTGCCGTGGGTCATGCGGGCGAGCGCCGACGTGTCTCCGCGCACTGCGGCGAGTACGGCGTTCTTGACCTGCTGGCGGTGGGGGGCCAGCGATTTGCGGACCGCGGGGGGCAGCTGCTGACCGATTCGGGGTGCTGCACGACCCGGGGCGGAGGGCCTCGGCGCGAGCCGATCCGCCTCAGGGGTCCGGGACGCGGGCGACGCCCAGGTCTCCGCCCGGAGCCAACCCTGGGCCTCTGCCTCGGACTCCAGCTCCTCTTCAACCCACAGACGCAGGAGGTCGGCGTCGAGTTGGTAGACCCAATTGCCCTTGGGCATGAGGCTCTGGTGCTCAAAGGCGCCAAAGCGGCCAAACGCGGCGTCGACGCGCAGCGGAAGGTAACGCGAGCCGACGTCGAGGTGGAGTGGCCTGCGCTCGGCGACCATGGGGCTGTGCGAGCGATCCTGGACACCGTGGGCCTTGCGGGCCATGAGCACGGCGAGCCGTTCCTGGACGGGCGTCAGGGCGTTGTCGTCGTGCGCAACACCCAGTCGCCTCTCTCCGAACCGGCGCAGCACCTGCCCGATGGGAAGATCGTCTTCCACGGCAAAATCGGCTGGGCCAACCCGCGTGTTCTCGGTCATGTCTCCTCCGTCGCCGGCCGTGTGGCCGGGACCGCGGTACATCGCGGGGGGCTATTGGGCGCGCGTCATGCCTTCGTGGGCAATCTCAACCGTCTCGATGGCAATGGCGCTCTGACCCGTGAAGGTCGGACCGTCCCATTTGCAGGGCCAGCCGCGGGTGAAGTTCCACCGCGCGAGCTCCTCGGTCCTGCCGTCCAGCAATACGATCGATCCGTCTCGTCTGGCGCCGCCCCTGCCGAACTTCGTGATGGAGTCCTTCCACTCGAAGAGGGCCGTGTTGGCGGTGACACCGTGCTTGAGGACGATGTTTGTGTAGGTAGTCTGGCCCATGAGCATGTGCTCATAGTCGTTCTGACCACCCTCGCGGAACTTGACGACTTCGGTCTGAACCGTGAGGCCGGACACTTCCTGGAAGTGAGCGAGCGTGACGCCCGAGATCTCGATCTTCCATTGGAAGGCAACGTAGGGATCGGGGCCGGCGTAGTACTTTCGTCCTGCGCCGAGCCCGGCGTTGAACTTACGCCCTGCGTGTCGATTGGTTCCGTCGAACTCTGGTGTCCACATCGTGGGGACTCCGCATCATCTCAGTCAGTGTGCCATTTGCCCGGCCAAGCATTCCGGGCGCATTGAGCCGCAGCTATATACTAACGTCGTACGCGCCGGTCGCAACCCCCCGGGCGAGATCGGTCTACCGGAGGTTGGCGTCTTCGGTGGCGCGATCTTCCATGTGTTGGTGGATCCGGAACGCGATGAACTCAGCGGGGCGGACGGGCGCGACACCGATCTCACAGACAAGAACTCCGGCGTCGACGTTCTCCGGCGGGTTCGTGGAGGAGTCGCAGATGACGTAGAAGCCCTCGTCGGGCGACTTGCCCTGAAAGAACCCCTTTCTCCAGAGGTCTTCCATAAAGAAACTGAGATCGCGCGTGATCGACTTCCAGAGACCGGGGGTGTTCGGCTCGAAGACGATCCACTGCGTTCCGTGTTCTACGGCGTACCTGAGCGCGTTGACGATTCGCCGTACATTCAGGTAGCGCCACTGGATGTCGCTCGAGATCGTGCGTGCGCCCCAGACGCGCAGCCCTCGCGCGTGAATGTTCCGGATGCAGTTGATGCCCTGGCTGTTGAGGACGCCCAGGTGTTCGTCGCTGAGCAGTACATCGAGGTCTACGATGCCCTCCACGATCTCGTTGGCGGGCGGTTTGTGCACGCCGTAGGTCGCGTCGGATCGGGCGATGAGTCCGCCGATGAAGCCCGAGGGGGGGATGGCGCGCCGTCGTCGCCCCTCGAGGGGAATGACGAGCCACGGGAAGTAGAACGCTGCGAACGCGGAGTCGAACTGGAGCCTCCATTGGAGGACCTGTTCGTGGTTCGCGCTCGGCGGCACGTCCAGGAGGGCGATCCGGTTGGCGAGGCGCTCGCAGTGGGTGATCATCGCATCCTGGACCGCCTCGACGTCCTTGGCGGATCGGAAGCCGCGTCCGCGGCTGAACTCGCGCGCCGAGAAGAGGTCCGGGATGGCGATCAGGTCGATGTCGTCCACGACCTCGAGCGCACCGAGTCCGTAGCGTTGCCCGGGCCCGTCGTTGGAGCCGATGAAGTCGGCGGGCAGCAGGTGGTCGAGCCCGTCGGTTCCGCCCGTCAGATCGATCCGGTCCACGTTCTCGGGCACGCACTCGGGGAAGGGCGTGTCGTTGGGGATCCGGCGGACGCGGATCAGGAGGCTGGACTGGTTGATGAAGCGTTCGAAGTAGCGGGCCGAAAGGGGGGAGAAGCTCAGGTCGTCGAAGCGTTCCCGGTTGCCGGGCATTTCGGCTTCGATGTCGAACGTCATCGGCTGGACGAAGGTCGGTGCGGAGCTCTTGAAGCCGCCCTTGATGCGAGAGGCAAAGATAAGATCCTTACCTTCTACGCGCGCGACCGTGACGTATTCTTGCTTCTTGCCGTCGTCGAGTTTGCAGATCGTGCCCTGCTCAAATCCCCTGGACGAGCGGACCTGCATCTTGTTGTCCCCGGCGGAGACATCGCGCACGAGCAGGGTTTGTGCCTTGGGCATGGCCGGGGTTTTCACCTTGACCCGGACCTCGTTGCCCCACTCGCCCTCGCTGCTGGCGTCAATGCGGAAGACGTCGGCGCCGGTCTTGTCGACAAACGCCGCTGTGGCGACGGCGGCGACCTCGCTGTCCCCTCGTGCGAAGGTGTGTGCGACGCGTACGACGTAGCAGATCTTGCCTCCGTTCTCGAAGAACCCGCGGACGGAGTCGGCGAGGTAGCCGCCCTCTACGGGAAGTCCGAAGGTCTCGAAGAACTCATCGAGTTCGCTGATGCAAACGGGAGTGTGGAGTGGTCCGCGGGTGCAGAGCCCGAGGAAGCCGACGTGCCCGGACGGTCCGAGTACGAGGGGCACGTCGTTCTTCGACACGTTCGAAGTACACGCCCGGGGGTCGGATGTCCGCCATCGTCGCTCAGTGCTCCTGTGGTCGTCAGTTCCGCGACGAGTTGATCTGGCTGTTGATCTCGGAGATCTCGCGAACCCAGACCTGCCGCTGCTTGTGCTCCAGATTCATGATGTCGGGCAACGACCAATGAAAGTGGTATGCGATGTACGCTACCTCCTGGTACAGCCTCTCCAGGGGGTAGCTCAGGATTCCCCCAGGGACGCCCCCATGTCCACTTCGAAGTCGTGGCCGCAGGACGGGCATTTGGCGGGCATCATGGTGGTGCCCTCCTCGTTCACGCGCCTGTAGAAGTCCTGGAGGTAGGCGAGATCGGAGGAGAAGAGGGACTCAACGATGTTGGGTCCGACTGTGCGCAGGTCGCCAAGTTTCTCGATGACGCGGCTGAGCAAGATGATCACGAGGTAGGCGCGGTTGGCCTGGACGCGATAGTCCTGCAGGGGCGCGATCTCGTCCATGGCGGTGGCGAGACGCATGATGCCCTCGCGGTGAACGTTGCCTTCCTTGTCCACGTATCCCTTGGGCAGCGTGAACTGGAATTCGGTCTGGAACATGCTTCACCTCTCCCGGTCTGCGGATGCGCCGGGCGATGTAGACTGACGAGTGGGCGCACCTCGGCGCCCACCGTCCACCACGATGTAGGTACAGATACAGAGAATCCGTCCCACCGCGGGGGCAGGACGGACTCACGATGGTATCGAGCGGGTCGGGTTGTGGAAGCGGCCCTTACGAGCGCTTCACATCCTCGACGACGAAGGAGATCTCCTCCGTGACGACGTCGTTACCCTTACCGTCGAGGCCCGAGATCTTCCACTCTTTGGGGAAGCACTCGAAGCAGTCCCAGCGGCAAATCTCGTTCGTCATGTTGTCGAACAAGATGATCGAGATGTCGCGCCGGTCGTACTTGCCCTGGATGGTGTTGTTCCACCACTCCTCGAGCTGGGTGTTGTGGATGTAGCCCTTTTTGAGGGTGATATCCCCGTACTTGTGACGTCCGGGACGCTTGCGCAGCTTGAGGTCCTCACCGTCCTGGTACTCGATCACTTCGATGGTGCAGGACAGCCCGTCGACCGCCTTGAATGACCCGGCGGTGACGCCGTTGATTTCGACCTTGAAATTGTAGGCGCCGACATGGTCGAGGTCTTTACGACGAGATGGCATTAGAAATCCTCCTGAAACCTAACCGATTGGAAGAACAGCCGAAGTCGGCTCTCGGGGGAGGCCCCCACTACACCAAGCGTGTGCGAGACAAGATGGCAAAAAGCCAGCTTCGGGTCAAACGAAGGACGGACCCGGCGGGTCCGTCCGGTACTTTTTTCGAATTACTCGGCGACGTCGCCGCCCGCGTCCATCTGTCCGATGCGGAAGATGACAAACTCAGCGGGTTTCACCGGGCACAAACCGATCTCACAGATGAGCTGGCCTGCATCCACGACCTCGGGCGGGTTGGTCTCCGAGTCGCACTTCACGTAGAAGGCCTGCTCGGGGGTTTCACCCATGAGCGCACCCGAGCGCCAGATGCGCAAGAGGAACGCGGAGATCGTGCGCGAGACGCGCTTCCAGAGCCTGTGATCATTCGGCTCGAACACGACCCATTGCGTTCCCTGCTCGATGGATTGCTCCACCATGTTGAACAGGCGACGCACGTTGATGTAGCGCCACGACGGATCGCTGGAGATGGTGCGGGCACCCCAGACGCGGATGCCGCGGTTCTTCATCGAGCGGATGCAGTTGATGCCCTTGGGGTTCAGGATGTCCTGCTCGCCCTTGGTGACATCGTAGCGCAGGCCGAGGGCTCCACGGATGACTTCATTGGCGGGTGCTTTGTGGACACCGCGCTCTTCGTCCGTGCGGGAGTAGATGCCGGCCAGGTAGCCACTCGGCGGCTGGTAGATGTTTCCCTTGTTGGGGTCGTAGACCTCAACCCACGGGAAGTAGTACGCGCCGTACTTGGAGTCGCGCGGCTTGGGCAGCCGATCGACACCACCGTCCTCGATGACCTCCGGGGAGTCGAGGATGGCAAAGCGGTAGCGCATCTTCTCGCAGTGCGTGAGCACCGCGTCCTGGATCGCGGGGTCGGTCTGGCCGGGAGCGGCGAGGATGTTGACCTCGTCAATCTCCTCGAGCGCGGCAAGGCCGGTGCGTGTGCCGGGACCGAAGTCCTGGCCGATGTAGAGGGCGGCGGCGCTCGCCAGGGTGTTCCCCTGGCCGTCCGTCATGCCGTCCTCCCATTTGCCAACGTTGAGGACGAAGCATCGTCCGCCACCGTTGTTGAAGAATCCGTAGACAGCGTGGGCAAGGTACTCGGAGTTACTGAAGTCACCGAAGTGCTTCGTGAACGTGCTCCAGTTCGTGCAAAGAATGGGCTCGCTCACGGGGCCCACACCGCATTCACCAAGGAACGCCACCGTGTTCGTGCCCACAGTTTCGATCGGCTTGCTGCCCCGGTCTACCTCCTCGACGTAGATGCCTGGGGACAGGTACGAAGTCGCCATGGGTGTCTTCTCCTCTCGTGCGGACGGTGTTTACGTGAGTACGGGGCTTCCTCGCCCCCCGCCGCTGGGTTGATGGTTGCTGCTACCGTTTGAAAGAGATGCTTCTCGCCGCGACCCGTGTGATGTGCCTCATCGCCCGGACTCCCCGCAGGCGTGCGCCTACGCGGTAAAGCACCGTCGGTCGAATTGGTTCACCCAGGGAACGCCAAAAGGCCATCGTCTCGTCGTATCCGAATTCTTGTTCGTCTACCACCCGCACAGGCAATTCTTCACCTTGTGCCAGTGATTCGCCACTGAAACTCTCGCCGGACAGCATGGGATGATCGTGGAGCACCCGCATGGCCAATCCGAGCAGAACGTGTTCCTCCTGCGGGGTTTTACCCCACGCAGACAGGAGATAGTACAGCCAGATGACCATCGTTGGCTGGCGCTCGTACTCGACGATCTCGCCCGATTCGGTCGTCTCGCTGACCAGGACCACGTCGCGTTCGCGATGCAACTTATCGACCGAGACACTGCTCAAGAAGAGGCAGATCGCCGGGAGCTTCTTGATGTTCTCCTCGGTCGGCAAGGTGTTGTAGACTTCGATATCCTTGTAGCCGGCATCCTTGAAGGCGTCGGTCAGCGTCTTGGTCAGTGTTACACTGACGTCCTTGATGATCTCGTACTGAGCCATCTAAGTCGCAGTCCTGCGCCTCCGGTTGGGTGCCGTCGTAATGGGAATCAAGCCATATCGCAATTGCGATGTGGACAGGGTATACCCCCGGTCCGCAAGCCTGTCAACGGTCGCCGCGGGCTTCCTTGCGGCGACCTCGCAAGGACACCTATAATCGTCCTCGCGCGTCTTGATGAAATGTCGCTTTCACCCTGGGACGTTGCTCCACCAGGAGTTGCTGATGCGTAAGATAATGGTTCCCCTCTTCGCCGTGTTTCTCGCCAGCCCGGCCTGTACAGGCTCGGTCGACGACGAGGACGATCGGCGTGCCAATGCCAAGCCCGTCCCCCTGGGACAGGTGGTCACCGATCAAGTCTCGCCGCCCGAGGACGAGGTCGACTGGAAGATCATCGAGGTGCCTGGCGGAGGTTTCCTGACGGTCACGGTCTTCTGGGACAACGTAGACGCAGACGGGCTTGTCACTCTGACAGACAAGTATGGCGTGACTCTGGAGGAGGAGCGCCGTGACCCGCGCACGGACAACGAACAGATCATCGTCAACGTGACCGAGCCGACCTTCTACTTCGTCAAGGTGACGGCGGGCCGGCAGCAGTCTGTCTACTCGGTGCAGACCTCGTTCTCGAACGGCAGTGGAGGCCTGGGGGCCATCGATGAGCCGATCCCTGAGTTTGTTCGACCGATCGAGATTGGAGAGGAGGGTGATTCGGTCGGCGGCGGTGGCGGTGGCGGTGGTGGCGGCGGCGGTGGTCAACCCGCGTTGCCCCCCCTGGCAGCTGGCGGCGGCGGCGCGCCCGCCGGAGGGGGAGCTTTCGCAGGCGGCGGCGGCGATGCCTTTGGCGGCGGCGGCGG
>CALBXO010000473.1 GCA_937890335.1 uncultured Pseudomonadota bacterium
CGCATTGGAGGACAAGGTCCGCGGCTTTGAAGTGGGCGGGGTCGACTACGTGACCAAGCCCGTGGAACAACGCGAGCTCTTGGGCCGCGCCCGTGCTCACCTGAAGATCCGGCGGCAACAGGTTCAACTGGAGCGGTACGCCAGCCTGCTGCGCGACCGGGTCGCGGACAGCGAACAGATCGTTGAGCATGAGAAGGCCCACCGGGAGGCCACCGAGTCAGAAGCGCAGAAGCTGCGGGACCTGCTCCAACGCCAGGGACTGAAAATCCAGGCGCTGACGGAGCGATGGCTGCTCGCCCAGGGGGGTGGGGCGCGCGCCGGGGCGGGCGCCGACGGCGTGAAGCTCTTGCGCGCCCATCTCGAGCACGCCAGGGCTCACAGCCAGCCCGATGCAGGGCAGGTGGACTTGAGGGCGGAGGCGACGCAGCGACATGTGTCGATCGCGTTGGAGCTCCTGGCGATGCTTCCTGTGTTGGCGGCGCCCGCAACGCCAGCGCCGGCCGGGCCCGATCCCTTCGAGGAGCTCAGCGACCAGGAGCGCCGGGTCGTCGTCATGCTGGTCTCGGGCCGGCCCAACAAGGAGATCGCGTTCGAGCTGGAGGTCTCCACGACCACCGTGAGTACGTACCGCAAGCGCATCCTCGACAAGCTCTCGATCGACAGTCTCCCGGAACTGGTCAAGCTCGCTCTGAAGTTTGGGCTGGCGTCGTGAGCCGGCCGCCCGTCCCCGACTACCACGAACGGATGGACGCCCTGATCCGGATCGAGGTCGCTGCGTCTCTCGGTTGGACGTCAAAGGTCACCGCGTACGTCGCTGCCGTCGCGCTCTTCGCGGGGGCAGCCCGGCTGTGGGGCGGAGGCCTGTGGGAGCTGCTCTTTTTCCTGCCGCCGATCCTGTTCCTGACCTTCGCCCTCGTCTCAAGTGTTTCGGCCCACCGAGGTCTGCTCTCCAAGACGCACGCCAGCGCGTTCCTCGTTCTCTTCGCCCTGGTACCGGGCGGGCGAGCCCTCTTGAGCCTGGCATTGGGACCCGAGGGCCCGGCGGCTCTCATCACCAGCCCTGACCATGGCGTGTGGCTGGTGCTCATCATCGCCAGCGGCCTGCTCCTCGAGCGCAGGCTGGGCTACCTGATCGCGGCGCTGGGCATCGCACAATACCTCATGATGTTCGCCCTGGCGCGGCCCGTGTTCCTGGAGATGACAGGGCCGCACAGGGTGATCGAGGGCCTGGTGACCCTCGACTCAGCGTTCGGCAAATGCGCGGTGCTCGCCGTGGCCGCCCTGCTTGTGGGCAAGACGAGCAAAGTGGTGCGCGGCGTGATGGGGCAGCTGCTGGAGGAAGAGCGTCAACGCCACCAGGAGGAGTCGGCGCGGACGGGGGCGGAGCGTGCAAGCCAGGCCAAAAGTGCGTTCCTGGCCCACATCAACCACGAGCTGCGAACCCCGCTCAACGCGATCCTGGGCTACGCGCAGGTGCTTCTGACGCGCCACGACCTCAATGAGAAACAGCGCGACGGTCTGCGGATCATTCGGGACAGCGGTTTCCACCTTTTGGGCCTCATCAACGAGGTTCTCGACATTTCAAAGATTGAGTCTGGCCGCGTTGAGCTGTCATTGGCTCCGGTCGCACTGCACGATCTCCTGGAGGGCGTCACGCGGGCACTCCAGGCCATCGCCGACAGCAAATCAATCAGCCTTCGCCTGCACATCGGAGACGGGGTGCCACCGACCGTTTTCGCCGACGAAAAGCGGCTGCGGCAGATCCTGCTCAATCTCGTCGGCAACGCGGTCAAGTGCACTGCCAGGGGCGGGGTCTCGCTGCGCGTCACTCGCGAGCCCGGCGGGGCTCCCTCGGCGCTGCGATTTGAGGTCGAAGACACCGGCTCCGGCATCGAGTCTGACCAGCTGCAGGCCATCTTCGAGCCCTTCCGCCAGGCGGGGCAGCACCAGGGGACCGGTCTGGGC
Source organism: uncultured Pseudomonadota bacterium (assembly GCA_937890335.1). Lineage (GTDB taxonomy): Bacteria > Myxococcota_A > Bradymonadia > Bradymonadales > CALBXO01. Next base: position 1,966 of record CALBXO010000473.1, read on the forward strand.
TTGCCCATCAGCCAGAGGCTGGTGCGGCTGATGGGCGGCGAGATCCAGGTCGAGAGCGCCGAGGGGGAGGGGAGCTCGTTCTGGTTTGTGGTCTCACTTGAGTCCGCCATTGCGCGGCCGCCGCGCCCCCGACCCGCCCATCCATCCGGATACCTCGGGGCAACGCGGCATGTCCTCGTGGCGGACGATCGTCGGCTGAATCGAGTGCTCATGCAGGAGATGCTGGCGGGGCTGGGCTTCTCGGTGGAGCTTGTCTGTGACGGTGCGGCTGCGATCGCCGCCTTCTCCGAGCGGAGACCGGACCTCATTCTGATGGACCTGCACATGCCTGTGCTGGATGGGGTCCAGGCTGCAGCTCGCATCCGGGCGCTGGAGGGCCAGAACGACCGCGTCCCGATCGTGGCTGTCACGGCCAACTCCCTCACGCTTGAACAAGGCGGTGCGCAGGCACACGGTTTCGACGCCACTCTCAGCAAGCCTGTGGACCTCGCCGAACTCACGGAGGCGTTGGCGCTCCACCTCGGACTCACCTGGGCGGGCGATTCGTCGCAGGAGTCCGAGGCCAGCGGCACGCCCATCCTGCCGGAGAGCTCGCCGCAAGTCTGGTTGGCGCCGGACGTGCTGGCGGCGCTCCGCGACCTGGTTGAGATTGGGGACCTGCACGAGGTCCAGGAGCGCGCCGCCGCTCTGGCACAGGCTGACCCGCGCCTCGCACCATTCGCACAGCGCATTCGCGTCGTGGCCAGCCGTTTCGATGACGCGGCGATGGTCGCCCTGCTCGACACCGTTGACCCCAGCTCCAGCCCGGATTGATTCGACGGGCCAGCCGGATTTGTTCGACAGACGCGTGACCCTTGGACCGCTACCGTGCGTCCCCAAATGGCCAAAGGGCCGAGGAGACCGCATGAAGACAAGGAATCACTGGGTGGCGAGCCTCGCGCTGGTGATGGCTGCCATCGCCTTCCACTCCGTCGCTCACGCGCAGGACGCCGACGCAGACGGCGTCGCAGATTCCGTCGACAACTGTCCCTCCGACGCCAACGCGGACCAGGCCGACGCCGACCTCGATCTCGTCGGCGACGTTTGTGACAACTGTCCCGATAGCCTCCTGAACACGAGCTTGGAGGAGCTGTTCGACCGGCAGTTGGTGAGGGCCAATGGGTCGGCGAGTCGGTCCAGCTTCCTCCGGGTGTCTCCCACCAGTCTCACCGACAGTCGCGTGGGCAGTGCTTTCCTCAGGCAAACGGTGGTCCTGCCTGAGAGCGAGGTCTTCGAGACCTCCTTCAGGGCGCGAATCTACCAGGGGAGCGGGGGCGACGGGGCGCACGGCATGACGTTTGTGCTCCACAACGATCCGCGGGGTGAGTCCGCAATCGGCAGCACGGGAAGCGGACTCGGCTACGGTGGGATCGACAACAGCGTGGCCATCGAGTTCGACACAAAGAACAGCAACAACGGCGACCCCAACGACAACCACATTGCCATACTGACCGGCGGCCGTGCCGGGATACACGTCGCACTTGAGCCCAACCCCGGGCTCGATTTCAACGGAGTTGGCAGCAGCGGCTTCTACGTCTGGGTCGACTACAATGGGGCAACGGACCTCCTGCGCGTGTATCTGTCGGCCACCAACCAGCGGCCGCAGAACCCAATCCTGAGCCACACCATCGACATCCACGCCATCACGGGTGGCCGCCCCTACGCAGGATTTACCGCCTCCAGCGCTCTCAATGGAAACCAACACGACATCCTGGAGTGGGAGGTGCCGTTCTCCAACCCCGATCAGAGCGACTTCGACGGCGACGGCCTTGGAGATATCTGCGACGCGGACGACGACGAGGACGGACTGTTGGACGCAGACGACAATTGTCCGGCTACCCTGGGCCAGGCCGTCGTCTCCGACTTCACCAATGAACAGGGCTTGATGGCCAACGGCTTCGCCAACCAGTCGTCCTACCTACGGGTCAGCCCGACCAGCACTCAGGCCAGCCGGAGCGGCAGCGTCTTCCTTCAGGAGCGCATTCATCTCCCAGCGGACGATGTGTTCAGCACCTCTTTCCACGCGCGGATTTTCGGCGGAGGCGGTGACCTTGGAGGTCATGGGATGACCTTTGTCCTCCACAACGACCCCGCCGGGCCCTCCGCCCTTGGAGGACTCAACGACGGGATGGGATACTCGGGCATCCAGAACAGCGTGGCCGTCGAGTTCGACACCAGCTACAACCTGTTTGAAGGCGACCCAAACGGCAATCACGTGGCCATTGTCACGCAGGGCGACGTGACCACACATGTGGCGGCGAACGTTGACCCCGGCCTGGATTTCAATGGGCAGCTGGGCGCCGGCTTCTACGTGTGGATTGACTACACGGGCGCCACCGACCTGCTCAGGGTGTTCGTCTCAGCCGAGGACACCCGGCCTGAGGTACCCACGCTCAGCAGCACCATCGACGTGCACGCCCTTACAGGACCCCGACCGTTCATGGGGTTCACCGCCGCCAGCAGGATCCGAGGCAATCATCACGACGTCCTGTCGTGGTCCCTGCCAGCGCCGGACGCGGACCAGACGGACAGCGACTCCGACGGCCTGGGAGATCTGTGCGACACCGACGACGACGACGACGGCGACCCTGATTGGGCAGACAACTGCCCGCTGGTTGCCAACCCTGACCAGGGTGACCGGGACCAGGACGGGCTCGGTGACGCCTGCGACGACAGCGACGGTGACACCGTCGTCGACGCGACCGACAACTGCCCGGCCCACGTCAATCCGGACCAGGACGACGTCGACGCGGACGGGCTGGGCGACGCCTGCGACAATTGCCCCGAGGTTCAGAACCTGGATCAAGCCGACCTGGACGACGACGAAGTGGGAGACCTGTGCGACCACAGCGACGCCGACGGGATCGTCGACGCTCTGGACAACTGCCCGTTCAACGACAACCCAGCCCAGCGCGACACCGACGCCGATGGCCGAGGCAACGCGTGCGACCCCGACAACGACGGCGATGGCATTCTGGACCCGGAGGACAATTGCCCGTCCACCCA
>CALBXO010000474.1 GCA_937890335.1 uncultured Pseudomonadota bacterium
GAAGGTGCCTCCACCGAGGTCGAACACCGCGACCGTCGCGTCGTTCCGGTTCTGGAACCCGTAGGCCAACGCGGCCGCCGTCGGCTCATTGAGGATGCGCCGGACCGTGAGTCCCGCGATGGTACCTGCGTCTTTGGTCGCCTGGCGCTGCGCGTCATCAAAGTACGCCGGGACCGTGATGACGGCCTGGACGATCTCCTCACCAAAATAGTCTTCGGCGGTCGACTTCATCTTGCGAAGAATCTGCGCCGAGACCTCCTGTGGGGAGTAGTTCTTGCCATGGATCGAGACCCAGGCGTCACCGTTGACGTTCTCAACCACCTTGAACGGCAGCTGGCCAAGAAGGCTCTGCACCTCCTCGTGGCGGTACTTACGCCCCATCAGGCGCTTGACGCCGTAGACCGTGCTGTCCGCGTTGATGATGGCTTGGCGTTTGGCCTGGAGCCCCACGAAGCGCTCTTCCGCTTCCGTGACACCCACCATGGACGGCGTCGTCCGCGAGCCTTCGCTGTTGGGAACCACGACCGGCTCCCCTCCATCGATCACGCTCACGCACGAGTTCGTAGTGCCGAGATCGATGCCAATGATCTTACCCATTTGCTACCCGTGAGAGTTGGCGACTCGAACCACTCATAGCACAGCAATCCCTAGCTGTCTTTCTTGCGGTTGAAGAGCTTGCCGAAGAAGTTGCCGTCCGCCTTGTCGTCGGTCTTGGACCCCGACTTTTTGGGTTCAGGACTCTCCTCGGGCTTTCCACCGCGCATCTGGTGCAGCCGCATCTCGCGCGCCGCCTCGATGTTCTTTGGGTCCTCAGCCAGCGCAGCGCGAAACGACTTGAGGGCGCGGTTGGCCTGCCCCTCCTGCCTGGAGATGCGCCCCATGAAGAGGTGCGCTTCCACACTCCTGCCCTCCAGCTCCACGCACTCCTGAAGCATCTGAAGGCATTTCGTGAAATCGGCGGGCTCCCCCAGATAGCGTGCCCACGCGTAGTGTGCCCGGTAGACAGGGTTCTGGTCGTCCCCCGTAACCGCGTGGCGAAACGCCTCCTTGGCCTTCTCAAAACTCTTGGACTGAAGGAAGCGCACGCCGTTCTTGAAGTGCTTGTCCGGGGGCAACTTCGTGGACATGCGCTCCCGGCTCTCGTCCGTCTGGTTGCGCTTGGACACACGAGAGGCCACGGCTCCGATCGCCGGCATTTCTTCCGTCCGCGCACCCGGGCGCAAGGCGGGAGCCTGGATCGTCGCCCCCGAGCGCCCGCTCTTGCCTCGCAGCGGACGGGATCTGCGCGACGGTCCCTCTGGGGGCTCGAAAACCACAGCTGGCGTGCCCTCCTGGGTGACCGATTCCGCCTTCACCGGCTTCGGAACGGGACGCTGCCGCGTCCGCCGTATGCTCGGCTCGCGCGTCGTCGCGTCGTCCGCGGCCGAAGGGCGCGCAGGCTGTTTTGACGACGAGATCCTCGGATCCGACTGCGTCGCGGGACGTGGGCGGGGACCGGCCGAACGCGATGCAGACGGTCGCGACGCCGAAGCCGATGGACGCGACGCCGAAGCGGACGGACGCGACGCCGACGGCGGCGGGTGCGATGACCGCGAGGGGGACGACGCACGCGATGCACGCGACGCACTCGGACGCGACCCGGACGGACGCGAAGGCCGACTCGCCGGACTCACGGCGCCGCCATGAGCCTCGCGCGCTTTCTTGGCCGTGCGACTCGTGGCGTCCTTGCTCCGGATCTTCGAGACCACGCGCTCGCTCGGGCTCGAGAGCCCGTCGTCGGCGTCCTCGGTGTCGCGCTCCAGGTTTACCAGCTCGACGTAGGCGTCCTTGATGTGAATGAACACCAGCTCGGCCATGCCCTGAATGTCGGCGGACATATTGCCGCCGTACAGGTCAGGGTGGTGCTGTTTGACCATCTTGTAGAACTGCGACCGGACCGATTTGAGCCCGCATCCCGGCTGCAACCCAAAGAGGCTGTACGCGTCCATTCGGTCAAAATGCTCAAGCCTCGTCTCCAGCCGACTGACGATCTTCTTGGCTTCCTCCGGGTTCGCCGTGGAGCGGCTCGCCGACACATCCGTCGGCGAGATCCCGGCGGTCGAGCGCGTCGTGTAGCGCACCTGGGCGCGGTCGTCCTGGCGGGCGGGCCGCATGACGATCAGGTCGGTCTCCAGCGCGAAGATGGCCGCTTTGAGCACCTCGCGCACGTCGTGCCAGGTGGCGGAGATGACCGAGCTCCACGTGCGGGTCCCGTCACAGCTCAGGCAGAATTTGTGCAGGGTGCTGCGCCGCTCCAGCAGCGTCTTGCGCGTGCCTACAAACTCCGAGCAAACCGGAAAATAGTCGTCGTACCCGGCCAGCCGCTCCGCCGTCTGGTTGATCGAGACAAACTCGATGCAGCCATCATAGATGAGCTCGAGCATGGACCCGTAGGTTCGAAATGCGGACTTGGCGGGCTGCCCTGACTCAATCTCAAACGTCCCCGAGGTCCACGCAAACGCCGACAGCAGCTTGCGCCGATCGCCGTTGTCCAGGTCTCCCGCTTCCCCATCCACGATCTTGACCGCCAGCTCCCGCTGCGGCGTGACGAGTCGCAGATCGCCGTTGAACTTGCGCACGTAGAGAGAGTAGAGGATCCGCGGCAGCCAGACATCATCCAGGCGTCCTCCGGAGAGGCCGTGGATGTCGCGGACCACGGATCGCGTCGTGGAGATGTCGCGGACAGCGTGTGAAGAGCGCGGCGGCGGTGGCGCAGACGACGTGGGCAGCGTGAGGCTGGCCCTTGGAAACAATCGCTTGAGGATCGGGTGCAGTCTGTCCAGCTGGCTCGACGGGGCGCTGTCCTCAAAGCCTGTCATCAACAGGATGGAGTCCAGCTCGCCTGCGACCCACGGCTCGACGACGAGCAGCGGGATCGTGCTGTCCAACATGCTGAGCTGCATGTCGACCAGATTGATGGCGTCGAGCCCCTCGGCGCAGAGATCGGCCAGCGACACGATCACGACCGTCGTGCACCCGGCGGACTCCGCCCACTCCACCAGATCGCTGAACGTCGCCGCCCTCTCGGCCGGCGGAGCACTCATCTCCGACAGAGCCTGGGTCACCGAGGCGGCCAGTTTGTCGTCGGCGCAATACAGCGCGATGCGAAACTCGTTGCTCAACGGTGATCCGCCTCTAATTGCTCACGCGACCGCCAAGACGCCGAACCTGGGTTTCGATCTCATCGCGATCCGCGGCGTCTGGCCGCAGCTTGAGATAGGCCTGGAAATGACCGATGGCTTTCCCGTTGTTGCGCTTGTCCTTGTACTCGTAGGCGAGCATCTTGTGCGCCTTGTACTCCTCGCGCCCCTTCAGATCGAGCGACAGCGCCGTCTCAAGCTCGCGGATCGCCTTGTCGCGCTCGCGCAGGTACTTGTACGCCTGACCCAGCCGGAAGTGAGGCAGGCTCAGCTTGCCATTGATGCTCAGGGCACGCTCGTAGAGCTGGATCGACAGCCGGTAGTCCCGCTCCTCAAAGGTAGTGTCTGCCAGCGTCAGCAGGGCTCCCACGTGTTGCGGGTTGTACCGCAGCGCCTGGGTCAGATCCGCCTTTGCGAGCCGGTAGTTGCCCTGGCGAAAGAAGATCTTGCCCCGGCGAAAATACAGCTCCGGATTGCGCTGACCGTACTCCGGGTCGTAGCGATCCACCTGTTTGTACTCCTCGAGCGCCTGCGGCAGATTCCCGTTCTTCTCCAGCGCGAAGGCGAGGTAGAACCGGAACTCGCCAACCTGCGGGGACTCGTCGAGCACGGAGCGGAACACCTTCATCGCCTGCGGGAAACGGCTCTCCTCAAAGTCCACCCGGCCGGCATAGAAATAGGCTTTGGTCAGCTTCGGATCCTTCGCGTACGCGTCGAGGAAATTCTGCTTGGACGTGGGATAGTTCTTCCACAGGAAGTAGGTCAGACCGCGTTCGTACAGGAACTCAGCGTTCTTCGGGTCCGCCTCGGCGAGCTTGTCGAACTGGTCCACTGCCCGCTCGTATTGCCCCTCGGCGCGAAACACCCGTGCGAGCAGGATACGCAGCTCCGTGTCGTCGACATCGGAGTCCTCAAACGGCTTGAGGAGCTCGGCGGCCTTCTTGCTGTCGCCTGCCCCGAGGTAGTAGTCGGCCAGGCCCATGCGCGCATCCAGGTTGGAGGCATTCAAGCGCAGCGCGGTGTTCAGAATCTCCAGCGCGCGGTCGCGCTCGCCGAGCTTCATGTACACCTGCCCCAGCTCCACGGCGACCTCGGGATCGCGCGCCCCACCGCGCCGCTCGGCCTCAGCCAGAAACTCGCGCGCCTGCGCAATGGCCTTGGAACGCTCATTGCGCTCCGTGCTGGCGGACTCGACGCTCAACAGCGCGAGCGAGACGTACGCGCGGGTGAAGTTGGCATCGGCCTTGAGGGCTTTCTCATAGTTGGTGCGCGCCGGGTGGGCGTTGCCCTGCTTTGCGTGGATCCGCGCAAGGTGGAAGGCGAAGCGGGGGTCTTTGGGGAACGCGGTGATGCCCTGCTCGAGCCGCTGCATCGCCTCGTCCCGACGCTCGAGACCGAGCAGACTGGTCACGATGCCGATCATGACCTCCGGGTCCGTCTGGCTCAGGCCCGCGTTCGTCGTGAAGTAGTTCAGCGCCTCCTCGTACTTGCGGTTGCGCTTGAACTCCTCGCCCAGCGCCTTGAGCGCCCGCGTGTTCTGCGGGTCCACACTGAGGGCCTCCACCAGCGAGGTCTGGGCTGCGGTCGACTGGCGCTTGGCCTGTGCGATGAGGCCGATCAAGAGGTGGGCCTGTGAGCGCTCCTTCTTGGACGCCACGGCGGCCAGCTCCTTGGTCACGGGCGTCGCGTGGGATCGCGCCGCGTCCAGATCGCCGGCGAGGTAGCTCAGGTGGCTCAGCTGCAGCAGCCCGGGGACGTGCTGCGGGCTGTCCTTGAGCAGCCGGGTGAGGTGCTTTTTGGCTTTGGCCGGCTCCAGGCGGTCTCCCTCGACAATGGCCAGCCAATACGAGGGCGCCGGCGCCTTGGGCTCCAGCTTGCGGGCCGCTTTCAGGTGGCGGACCGCGTAGGCGCGCCACGCCGCACTCGGCGTGGTCTTCTTTTCCGCCATGACCTCGGCCACCAGGTCCATCTCCGCGATCGGACCCCCGTCCGCGTCCGCGGGAGCACCGTCCTTGGGCGGCTCCTCCTCGCCCTTGGGCGCAGGGTCGCCAGGGGCACCCTCCCCTTCGCCGCCGTCACCTTCGGCGCCCGCATCGGGGTCGGCGGCCACTGGAACCGGCGCATCCTCTTCTTTGTCGTCCGTGCCAGGTACCGGTGGAAGTTCCGGACTGGCTCGCCGCGCCATGGTCGACTGCAGACCGAGCAGCAGGTTCGACACA
>CALBXO010000475.1 GCA_937890335.1 uncultured Pseudomonadota bacterium
TGTCGGCCGCATCGACGAGGGACCTGGCATTCCGTTCCTCGTGATGGAGTACCTGGTTGGACGGTCACTCAAGCCGGTGATCGTGGAGGGCGGCGCGACGCCACCGCGACGCGCCGCGCACCTGGTCGGCCAGGTCTGCCGCTCGCTCTCAGAGGCCCACGAGCTGGGCATCGTCCACCGGGACATCAAGCCGGACAACATCTTCCTGGTGCACCGCGACGACGACCCCGACTTCGTCAAGGTGCTGGACTTTGGCATCGCCAAGGTCATGGCCGGAGACGACTGTGACGACGACCTGACCCAACAGGGCCGCATCGTTGGCACGCCCCGCTACATGGCGCCGGAGCAGGCGCTCGGTCTGCCTGTGGACCACCGCGCTGACATCTACTCTCTCGGCGTGCTCCTCTACCACCTGCTCACGGGTACACCGCCGTTTACGGACAGTTCGTCTGCGATGCTCATGATGAAGCACGCCCACGAGATGCCGGAGAGCTTCGCAGATCGCCTGGGTCCCGAGGCCGCCTCCGCCATACCGGCAGGGCTCGAAGCCGTCGTGATGAAGGCGATGAGCAAGAGCCCGGACTCGCGCCAACAGACCGTGGACATCCTGCGCACCGAGCTTGAGCTGGTGATGCCCACAGTGTCCAACAGCTACGCGAGCATGGAGCGCCCCGCTGCCTTGCGGCCGTCTGGAGCGCACCAGATGGTGCGCCCGTCGGGTCAGTTCCAGCCCCTCTCGGGCCACGCCAACCCCAAGACCCCCACCGGGGATTTTGCGCAGCGCAACGCGGTGTCGGTGCAGCCCGACCCATCGGGCTCCTCGCCGAGCCTGAGTCATCCGGCCATCGTCTCACCCCACCCGATCCCGGCCCAGCCGAGCGACTCGTGGCCGGTGGTGCAGCGGATCGCCCCGCGGCCGCACCCTGTCGAAGAAGAACCGGAGCCCACCACAGCTCCCATGAACGCAGCCGAATTGAGCGGGGACCGCTCGTTGGAGTGGCAACCCCGTCGCACCGGACCGCTACTCCTGGGCCTCTTCGCCATTCTGGGGATCGTCGTCCTGCTCCTGATCGGGGCCGCGGGCGCCGTCGCCTGGCTTGAACTGCGCGCGCCGGAGCCGGCCGCCGCGGTGGTGGCCAGCGACGAACCGGAGGTGGCGGAGCCCGAGCTCGAGCCGGCAGCGGCGGCCACCACCATCGCGATCCGGGTCACGAGTACGCCGGCTGCCGCGGTGTATGCCGGGGACACGCGGCTTGGAATGACGCCGATGGTTGTCGAGGTAGAGCGCTCGGTAGGCACCGTGGAGTACGAGGTCCGCAAAGAGGGTTTCCAACCCGTAGCCAGGCGCTTTGACGTGGAAACGGCCCCGGAGAAGGGCATTGACTGGGCCGTATCCCTCGAGGACGCCGCGGTGGCGCAGCCCGACCCTGAACCCACACCTACGGTGGCACCCACCGCGAATCGCCCCGACCGTGATGACAAGCGTGCAGCGCGGATCAAAGCGCGGAAGGACCGACGGGCCGACGAAGCGAAGACCGATGAGCCCAAGGGCGTAGCCCTCCAAGCCCCCGACAAAGCGGAGACCAAACCCGGCTCGGACAAGGCGGCGCCAACGTCGGACAAGCCTCGGAAGCCCAAAGTCACGCTGCTCGATGGCGGCGGCACCCGCAAGCCCAAAGTTGGCATCGTCGGCGGCGGCGACAGCGGCGGCGACGACAAGCGCAAGAAGGCCAAGGTCAAGGCTCTGGAGTAGCGGGGGCGGCCCGACGGGCTCGCCGGGCACTGAGACCCGGCGCGACGCGGGTGTCAGCTCACGTGACCAGCAGGTCTCCCATGCCCACCGCGACAGCCACCGCCAGCGCGTCCCCAGCCCGCAGGGCCAAATCCGGCTGAGCCCCACCGGACTCCATATCCAGCGTCCAGGTGACCAGGCCCGCAGCGACCGCGGACCACAGGCGATCCGACCCGATCCCCATGGCTTTGACGGTGACCCCAAACCGGTCCTGGTCGTGTAGCCAGGCGAAGGTGTCGCCAAGCTGAAGCCACTCGACCAGCTCCGGCGCTGCGCGTGTCCCGCCAAGCTTGCGAAGATCGGCGAGGTGCGCCGCAAAGAAGCCGCTCGCGTCCTGAACCGCCTCGGCCATCGCGTCCTTGGCAGCGTCCCCCTGCCCCATCTGCCCCGTGGCGTGCATCAGGATCATCAGCAGCACCCGCGCGACAACATCGCCCCACCCCGGCTCGGTCAGCTCCCCCGCGTACCGGCAGCGCCATAGCGCGCCCAGCTCGGCGCGTAGATCGTCCGCCAGCGCACAGGAGTAGGTGAGCCACAGCGCCTGGTAGACAAACGTCCCATCCAAAAGCCGGAAGTCTGCGCTGGACGCCGACCGTTGGCCCAGGACCCGCGCCAGGTCGTCGGTGTCCACATCCGAAGCGCCGCGAGCGGTGGCACAGACCACGGCGCAGCGGAGCAACGACAGCATCTCGGGAGGGTGATGGACCTCATCCAGGAGGAACGCCGCATAGCCAAGCCGGTAGTGCTCCGCGACCCCGGAGGCCCGCCGGGTGGGGAGGCTGTTGCGCAAACTGTCGATCTCCGCGTGGGTCGCGCCGTGCAGCAGGCACGCCGCCGCGCGCACCCAGAATCCAGCTGCGCTCAGACCACCGAGCCGCTCGTCCACCTTGCAAGCCCTGGCATGGATCACGCTGCGGGCGGTGCGAAACAGCGCCGTGTCGTAGGTCGGGAAGACACGGCCATCAAATCCGGTCGCGACCGACAACAAGGTCCGCTCATCTCCGGCGACGACCACCACAGCGTCGAGTTCCAGGTGGTCTCGACGCTCGCGCATGAGCAGCTTGCAGAGGTTGAACGCCAGGGCGGGGGTTCGCCGGACGGCGGGGGTCATCCGAACGCCATCTTGCCCCCAACTTACCTGGAGCGACTCCGATCGCGGCCCCGGCCCGTCGGAGGGCAGCGCAGGCGCGGCAAAATCACGGGTCACGGCGAGCGCGGTGGGTATCGCCGCAAAAGCCGGCCGGAAGACCGAGGCCCCGCGCCGGAGCGCGACGGGATGCTCGTCCGTCCGGATGACCCCTCCCAGAAGGTCGCCCAGGAGCACGCTGTCCTGGAAGAGTCGGCTGATGGCCGGCGCGCGCAGCGGGTGGTCGCGGTCCCACTCCGCCAGATGGTCGTGGAAGACCACGGCGTCGCCCGAATCCACATCCCGACAGAAGAGGATGAGACGCCCGGCCCCACTGAGCTCCATGCCCAGTGGCCACGCGGTCACGCTGGCGACGGGGAACGCCTGGGTGGGAACCGGGCTACCCCCTTCTGCCACATCGCGCTCAAGCCGGGCCTGAATCGACAGAAGGTCGTACTCCACGCGGAACATCCGCAGCCACGCGACAAACCGGTGGGTCTCGTCCCAGGCGCGGTGCGCCAGCTCCTGGCGACGCATCAGGTCGCGCTCGGCGTAGGTCGCCAGCAGGAGGATGCGAAGCCGGTCCAGCCCGCCAGCGGCAGTGGCGAGTCCATGACGACGGCTTCGGTCGCACAGGGAGGCCAGCTCGTCGGCCAGCTCCGGGTCCGGGTAGGCGAGCCCGGCGACGAAGACCTGCGCGAGCGCCTCATCCATGTCCAACAGGAAGCGATCCACCTGAGGCCGGGACGCGTCCAGCGAGGCGATGTCGTCGGCACTGGCGCCCACCGTCAGCTGCGCCCTGAACGCCTCGGCCTCCTGCGTGGCCGCGTCCAGCAGAGCATCCAGGCTGGGCTCGTCAGACTTTGGCGCGGTGCGAGCCATCAGAGATCCTCGGGCACGGTCGCTTCCTTCACCGATTCAAGGCTGAGGTGCAACTCGTTGACACGCTTGCGCGCCCCGCGACCACCGAGCACGATGGGC
>CALBXO010000476.1 GCA_937890335.1 uncultured Pseudomonadota bacterium
AACCCGACCTATCACTGGGCGTGGCCGCGCTCTGCGCGCCCCATAGCCGGCGCGCGGGTTCCCCCACCAGCGGCAGGCCAAGCGCCCGCGCGTGCAAATGGGCGGCAAGGTTCGGTACAGAAGCGTCTCCAATTCCAATCTGCATGAGCACCTCCCGTTCCGGCGAGGGTTCCGGCCCGCCGCTGCGGACCCAGCCGGCGTATGTGATGGGGTCAATCCGATCGAACGCCGTCTGGGAGAGTCCCGCCCACTTCTGTTGGTCCAGGGCGTCTGGCAGTCCCAAGCTGATGACGTACATGAATGCGGAGAACGGCAGCGCGCGGAACATCATGCGGCTCAGACCCGCGCCGCCGACTCCGAGTACCCCACGCTGCACGTCGGGCGCGAGCGCCAGGTAGGTCCCGCCAAGGATGTGACCCTGGCTGATGCCATAGAAGTAAACCTGCTCGGGATCGTACACCAGCCGGCCGTCCACGCTCGCCTCGGGCGCCTCGGCGAGTCCGGCTCGCAGGGCGTAGGGCACGGCAATCTGGTTGACCATCGCCTGGTGGACCCGGTCGATGAACTGTGCGGCGTCGGCCGGTCGCCGCGCGATCCGCTCGGCTACGGGGAAACGGTCGCGCTCGGACATGCCCCACCAGTCCACCGCGATGACCACCATGCCGGTGGTCTGCGCAAAGGCGTGCATGCTCATCACTTCGCGCCTGTCCCCAAAGAAACCGTGCCCGTACTGCAAGACGCGAGCGGGCTCCTGGGCCTGGGCGACGCTGTGTGGAATCAACATCAGGAAGTCGGCCTGCGCGGTCCCATTCTGCACGGGAAGGCCGTCGGCGCCGCGGGCGGTCACGCCCTCCACCGTCGCGTCGGTCAGGAACAGGGGCACCTCGAGCGTGCCTTTGACGACGCGGAAGACCGTCTCGCTGTCCTCCGGCTCCTCTACGCTGGCGATGGTCACTGCCGGTGGCGTCGCGCCAAAGGTCTCCATTGCCGACGCTCGCATGCTCAGCATGTCCCGCGCGGAGAACTCCCGCGAGCCCGTTGTGAAATCCCAGGCGAGCTGAAGGTCGGCCCGCACGACGCCAAACGACGCCAGCGCCGGGAAGACCTCGGTCTCGAACCGCGCCTGCATGGGTCCGAGGGTCGGGTGGTCCTCGGCCGCGGCGTCTCGGAGCGCGGCAAACCCCGGCGCGGCCGCATGCCGGGTCCCGTCAGGTCGGTCCAGCCCTCGAATGGCGACGATGTAGCGCGTCTGCTCGTCGAGCGGCACGACCGGATGCATCACCAGCGCACGTCGATCCTCCTGCTCCGCGCGTGGGTCGAGCTCGGCGATGTGAGCGACCGCCTCTCCCGTGCGCGCGTTGAGAAGAAGCGTGGGGCTCTCCAGAGTCCGCGAGCGGTCGTAATCACCCAGGACCGGCGTCAGCATGCTGCCGTCGATTCCGTCCGGAAACACCGCGAGGATCGGCGTTGCCACGGAGAAGCCGTCCGCCGGGTAGGCGACGTTCAGATCGATGGACACGCCCTCCACGGTTCTCGGGACAGCCTGGGGCGAGTACGCGATGAGGTGCCCGGACGGGGTCGGCGCGTCCCGCGTGAAGTGGTCGCTCGGAAAGGGGAGCAGGCAATCCCATTGGGCGGCCAGGGGGTTGCAGCCCTCGGGCACCGCCAGTGGGTCGGGGACGTCCTCCACCGCGTCCTGGGATGCGTCGTCCGTCGAGTCGGCGCCGGTGTCCGCCGCGTCCGACGCGTCCGCCGTGTCTGACCCTGCGTCCGCGGTCGGCGTCGGGGCAGCCGGGTCGGAGCACGCGGCGAGCGCCAGGAGGAGAACGAGCAGCGTCGCCGCCTCAGATCTCCAGGAGAACCCCGCCGACCTTGATGCCCGTCCCGAGAACCACGAGGTAGACGAGGTCCGGTCCGGGCAACGCGACGAAGCTATGCTCGCTTCCGTCGTCGTTTTCCACGAGGTCGCCACGCTTGAAGATGGTTCCGTCCGAGTCACGGTAGGCTCCCTGAAAAATCAGAACCTGTTCGTACCCGACGTGCTCGTGTTCAGGAAAGGGGGCGCCCGCCTCGATGCGCACAAAGCCAGCCAGAGCAGCTCCGAGCCGCGGGCCCGGATCAAAATGCACCAGGTGCGACCCTGGACTCGGTCCAATGACCCAGCTGGCCGCATCGTCGATCTTGCGAAGGAGCGCCTCGGCGGCCTCCTGCGAATAGTCGATCAACGCCCCAACCTGCGCCGCGAACTCCGCGAACCGATTCTCCGTACGGGTGGATTCGAGCATGCGGTTGCGCAGCGAGGACGGCGGCGGGAGCACGTCGATCCGGAACGCGATGCTGTGCGCCACCTCAGAGAACTCCTCAAAGGCCTGGGCATGCTCGCCCGTTGCCAGCAGAGCCTCGGCGGCGACGACGTCTTCGCCCTCCAGAATGCCCAGTGCATGACAGGCCAACAATTCGCTGGTCTCCGCGGTCATCCTTCACCTCCGCACAGCAAGCGCCGCAATTTGCTCATCCCAGCGGCAACGCGCGATTTCACGGTGCCAATCGGGAGGTCGAGCGCCGACGCAATCTCGGACGAGGAGAAACCCTTGAAGTATGCGAGCTCGAGCACGGCGCGCTGGGCATCGGGCAGGCCCATCACCGCCTCACGAATCACGGCCCGGTCAGGAACCTTCTCCGGCGCGGTCGTCGACGCCGCTCTGTTCTGCAAGACCGTGGTGTCATCGAGCGCCACGGAGCGCGACACCCTCGCCGACTTGCAGCGGTCCAGCGCGCGACTGCGCAGGCGCATCAGCAGCCACGTACGCACCGTCCCTCGGGCCGGGTCGTAGGTTCCAGCCTTTCTCCACAGCTCGATGAACACATCGTGCAGCAGATCCTCAGCCTCGCGGCGGTCGGACAGGATCCGGCAACCGGTGGCATACATCAGCGCCGAGTAGTGGTCGTACAGCAC
>CALBXO010000477.1 GCA_937890335.1 uncultured Pseudomonadota bacterium
CCCGCTGCGCGTGACCATGGCCCTGCAGCGTCCCAAGGGCTCACCCAGGGCGCCGGAGGACGACCCAAACTACCAGCCCACCAGTGTGGACGTTCGCATCCGACTGCGGCGGCTTGAGGAGGCCAAAGACGCCTACGCCCGCATCCACAACGACGGCTCGGTGCTCTCCGACAAGACGGAGCGTTGGGCCCTGTCCCGCACCATCGCCCGAAGGGTCGCGCGCCTCCTCGAGGGCTCCTGGGACCCGGGCACCATGCCGGACGCGTTGCAGAAACATATGTCCGCCGCCCTCTACATCGGGTGGGTCCGCTCCAGTCTCTACCAGGGCATGTGGGCCCGCGTGGACGGGGAGGCCAAGGGCGCGGGCCCGACGCCGGAGCTGTGCGCGCTCGACGACGACACAAAGATCGGGGTCGCGCGCATCGGCGAACTCGACCCAAAGGCCGTCAAGGACGACCTCTACCGCTCGCAGTACTACGCGATGCACTCACAGCTATGGATCCGCGGCGAGCTCGTCGCGGCCATGCGTGACCTGGACGAATTCCAGGAGAAGGCCGCGCGGCAGACCGATTTTGTGCAGGGCGCGCGGGTCTATCTCGCCACATTGCTGGCGCTTGGAAAAGCCCCCGACCCCGAGGATCCCGAGAACACGGACCCCTACGGAAGACTGGACAGAATCATCCGACTTCTGGGCGACCTCAAGCGCCACGCACGCCGGCCCCCACGGCGTGGAAAGGACTACCTCTACGACCGGGTCAAGCTCATGGCCATCCACAAGCTGCTCGATGACGAGGGTGACGAGGCGTTCTCCGTGGACGATACGCTCTGCGCTTTCCGACGGGCGCGCCCGGGGTGGGCCGGCGCCATGGACATCGACGACCAGCAGCGGATCTTCGGGCACTGTCCGAGCTTTGTGCCGCCAGCCCCGCCTGCAGACCCCGACGCGGGCGGCGCGCCCCCCACGCCTCGCCCGCCTGGCCCAGTGACTCCGTCCGTGGCGCGGATCGAGAACTACCTGCTCGAGTTTACGAGCCTGATGCGGGGCTCCACCTGGCGGTGCGAGCCCGACCCCTGATCGCGCCTCGCCCCTGTCGAGACGCAGGGGCCTCCCATGGCCGGCGCTGCGCCTCGGCACACCCCGTGTTCTACAAATGCTGCTGACAGCGCGCTTGCAAAACTAAAGCGTTGCGCCCCCGCCTCCGATGGAAACGGGGAGACCAGTCGGAGGGTGGCATGAATTCACGAGTACAAATGGGAGGAACAAGGGAAGCAACGCCGCACGCTTTTGTCCTGCGCTATCACTCCATCTTCTTCCGGCGCTACCCAGACCTGCGGCAGTACTATCCGGACGACCTCCGGTCCCATGTGGACGCAGTCACGCCCGTGTTCCTGGATGTGGTCCAGCAACTTCGATACCCGGAGCTGCTCGGGGAGGCCGTCGCCGAGTTCGTGCGGATCCACGCGCAGCTGTCGGATGACCCTCACTACCTCAAAGCCGTGGGCGAGACGCTCGTCGACGTTCTGGCGATGTTCTGTGGGGAGCGCTGGACCGAGCGCATGGAGTCCACGCTCTGGCGCATCTTCCGTCACTACGCACGCCGTCACGCCCGGCGTCCCGACACCGAAGACACCGAGACGGTGTCGCTTGACGGCGACGCGTCCAGCCCGGGCGAGCCCGTTGAGGGCGTGACGCTCGACGACAACGACCTGCGCACGATCCCTCTCATCATCGACCGCACACCCAGAGGTAGCCTGACGGACCGGCCGCTGACCCAATTGCTCTACTCGCTGCACCGCGCAAGCTGGACCGGAACGCTGGTGCTCGCAGGGCCCACGACGGTCGAGGTCGAGTTCCTGGACGGAGCCCTCGGCGCCTCCAGCCCCGACGGGAACAACCGTGAGCGTCTCGCCGCGGCTTTCTCCTGGGAGTCGGGCCGGTATGAGCTGGACCCCGATCGCGTGCCGTTCAAGGAGTCGTTCCAGGACTACGGTCACACCGAGGCGTTCATTCTGCGCGCGACGGAAACGCGGGTGTCCCTCAACCAGGCCGCGGTCCGCATGCAGCAGCTGGTGACCCACTACCCCGCGTTCACCAACGACGCGTTGGGCCGTCTTGAGGCACTCGGGAAACCTGCGCTCCTCACGATGCTGTGCCAGATGTGCGACGGCTCCAGGACGCTGGCCGCGCTGCTCGAGACCACATGAACTGACGCGCAGGCCATGGTCCGCGCCGCCTACTACGCCGCCATCACCAACCTCGTCGTCCTCCAGCCTGTGGCAACGCAGGCGCCGGTTCAGGTGACCTACACAAACCTGCGCGGTGCCGGCGGCGACAAGCCGACCAGCCACGAACGCAGGCGTGAAGCGGTTCCCGCGCCCCCTAAAGTCTCGCTCACGCTGGAGGAGGCCTACCAGGTCCTCGGGTGCTCCCCGGGCTGCGGAACCACCGAGGTCAACAGGGCGTTCGTCAAACTGGCGGCGCGCGGCCTGGCCGCACGGCCGAAGGTCATGAAGGCCTTCGAGATGCTCGTGGAGGCGGAACCGATGGAGCCTGTCGCGCAGGCATCGGCTCCGGCGCCCGCCGCGTCCAACGCCGGCTTCATCAGCAACATTCCAGGCCGCAAGCGGACCGCGGCGCCACCCGTGCGCCAGGCGCGTGGTCGCAGCGTGCCCGTGACGGCCGAGGCCGGCGCGGCCATGCCACGGCGGTCAGAGCACACGCGGGCCAAGCTCAGGGCACCCCAGGCCGTCCAGGCCGCCCAGTGTGGCGCCCTGGCCGCCGCGCTCAACCCAGCGCCCTTCGACCCGTGCGACAGCACGCCCGCCCCGTCACCGCGGGACTCGAGACCGCGCAAGCGCCGCGCCCCCAACGCGGCGACGGCGATCGCGGCCGCCAAGCAGGCGCTCCCGCCAGCGGAAATGGAGTTCAACGAGGCGGCCAAACACCTTGAGCGCAACCGCAGGGTGGAGGCGCTGATCGGGTTCACGAAGGCCTGCGAGCTGGCCCCGGACAACCAATTGTTCCGCACCGAGCTTCTGTGGGTCACCTACCTGTGCGATCCCACACGCGCCGGCGAGATGCTGTCCGCGCTTCGCGGAATCCGAGCGCCGTTGGAAGACAAATGGGACCCCGATTCCATGTTTCTCCGCGGGCGCTGCAACCTCGTGATCGGCAGGATCTACAAGACGGAGAACAAGGACGACGACGCCCTCCGTGCCTTCTCGGCGGCTGCGCAGGACAACCCCAAATGCATCGAGTCGCGACGCGAAGAGCGGCTGTGTCACATGCGTCAGACCTCGGACGGCAACGACAGCTGGATCCAGCGGCTACTCAAGAAGGAGATCGGCTGATGACAAGCGGAGAACCCACCAGCCGCGGCGCCTGGGCCAAACTCATGAGCGGCGCCGAGCACCGCACCAAACAGCCGCGTCCCGGTGAAGCCGCCTTTGTGCACAAGTTCCACCGCGCCCTCTTCGCGCGGCGCCCGGACTTCAAGCAACGGTTCCCAATGGCGCTCGGCGACCACATGGACAGCGTCAAACCGTACTTCCAAGCGATCCTGGCGCACCTCGACAGTCACGAGATGCTTGGACTCTCGGTCCACCGGTTCGTCCAGATCCACAGCGAGTTCGGCCTCGACAGCGAGTTCCTCGAGGTCGTCGGCGAGACCATGGTCGATGTGGCCGCGAGCATGGCGGGTGAGAAGATGTCGGTGGAAGCCGAGCAGAACCTCATCCGGACCTACGCACGGTATGCGCGGGAACGCGTCGCGGCCTCGGAGGCCCCCGCACCGCCGCCGCCACCGATCTCCCGCGCCGTCTCCCGCCGCCCCACCATCGCACCAGACGGCGTCCTCGAGATTCCTGTGGCGCTCTGCCGGGAACGTGAGGGGCAGCTCATGCAGCGCCCGCTCGTCCGCGTCTTGTACACGCTATCGACGATGCACTGGACCGGCCGGATGACACTTCTGTCCGGCGGACGGCGCTTCATCCTGGACTATATCGACGGGCAGATGGGCAGCACCGAGGAGCACGCACAAGGCGTCCGCGACCTCCTGCTCAACGCGTTCAATTGGAAGTTCGGGCAGTACTCGCTGGACGGTCACTTCAAGCCCGACCCAGCCAACTTCCACGGATTTGGCAACCCCGAGCGCGTGATCCTGCGCGGAGTGCTGGCCAACGTGAACCTGGAAGAGGTCCAGGCCCGCCTTCAGAGCGTCCTCGACCGCTACCCCGTCGTCACCGAGAACGCGCGCGCTCGCTTGCTCCGGCTCGGCGAGCCACGCCTGCTGACCTACCTCTGCGACATGTGCACCGGGGAGCGCACCCTGGAGTTCCTGCTCCGCGCGACCTGGCCAGACATCGGGCAGATGCTCCGAACGCTGTACTACGCCATCGGAACGCAGCTGATCATGATTCAGCCTGAGGCCTGCAAGGGCCCGGTGCGCGTCGCCTTCACAAACCTCCGAGACACGGAAGACTCACCCTACGCCGGCCCAGGCGGCATTGAACGGCGCCGCGAGCAGCCTCCCGAACCCCCGGGCAACGTCTTGCCACGAACCGAGCACTCGGGTCCGCACGCGCTCCCACCCCAAGGGTCTCCGGGGGACACCCGCCCGCCGACGGGGCCGAGCATCAACCCGAAGGTGATGTCGGTTCCCATTGCCTACGAGTTGCTCGAGCTACAGGAGGGATGCGGCGCGCGCGTCGTGCGCCAGAAGTTCGGACAGCTCGCCGGCCAACGACTCGTGGCTCTCGGCAACGTGTTTGACGGCAAGCCGCCCACCGAGGACCCCCAATTCAAGCGGCTGTCCGCCGCGTACGAGCTGGCGTTTCAGCACGAGGTCCGTCTGGAGTCGATCCACGCCTACTTCTGAGCCGGCCGGCCCCCATCGCGCACAGGCTGGACGCCTGGAGACAGCTCATAAGAAACGCCGTCCAGTACGACACTGAGTCCGGTCGCCGGCACCAGCGCCATCCAGCCGCGATCCACATCTTTGAAGACGACGGCGTCCCGCGCCCCCATCGCGTAGGCCAGGTACTCGGTCGCGCCCCAGACCGGCATCCCTCGTCGGTGTGCGGACGCAATCAAATGCCGCTGCCAGGCCCCCTCCGTCTCGATCCACCAGATCGGATGGTGATTCGCCACCACCACGCAGCCGTGGCGGACCGCGGCGTCCAGCACGGAGTCCGTGCGGGCGTTGAGCGCCGCCAGATCGTACGCACGGTAACCAAATCGGGCCGGGAGGAGCACATGATCGTCCAGCTGCGTAGGCAGCTGCAGCGTGCCGGCGTTCGGGTAGCGCATCGGGACCCCCGTGCCTCCCATGAAGCCGAGATCCGAGCCGGCGGAGGACTGCGCGATGTAGTCCAGCCCAAGACGCAGGCCCGCCTCGGACTGCGCACGCGGCGAGAGGTCCGCGCCGTGCCAGGTTACATGGTGGTTGCGGATCACGCGGGGACGGCGCCCATAGAGCGCCTCGAACTCGCCGGCCACGGCGCGCGTCACCCCGGTGGGCGCAGCCTCGACAAACGGATGCACACCCAATCCGTGCCCACGGCCCAGTAGATTCCGCAGCGCGGACGGCCCGAGCATCGCGTCTGGGGCGTCGCGAAAGTTCACGTCGGCGGCCCGCCCGGCTCGCGGCGTCGTCAACAACACAGTGAGCCCCGCGGACCCCGCCGCCGCCGACTGTGCCTCCACCGCTGCGAGAGGCGCGTAGTCCTGATCCGCCGTCAGGACCAGCAGCGCAGGGGCCCCGGCCGGGACCCACGAAATGCGGGGTTCGTCGTCCCGGAGGAACTCCGCCAGAACTGACGCGACAAGCATGTCGGCAACAGGCTGCGCCACGTCGCTTTCGCGCAGGCCCGGAAACCTGTCGCGCGGCTGCACCTCCCCGTTGCCATCCGTGTCCACACCGCCGGGGCCCCACCCAAACCGCAGCGCGTCCACCGTCGCCACCAGATCGATGGTCGGGCGCAGGTCGCGGCCCTGCGCGAAGACGATGGGCACGCCATCCACCGCAAGCGCGACGCGCAGCCCCTCGTCGTCCGGTCGCAACACTGCCAACGCTCGCAGGGACGGGACGTCCCGCCGCTCGCCCTCCGACTGCGACGGCGCGAGCGCCACCACGCGGGCCGCCGTCGCAAACTCTGCAGGACGTGGCACGATCAGCACATCCCCCTCCCGCAGAGACCGAAGGTCCGAGGGCGCCTGGGCGAGGGGTCGCACGCCGTAGGCCACAAGCAGCTCGAGCGCCCGCGGCCCGAGACCGCGCCAGAAGACGCGGGTCCCCGCGTAGATGGGTGACAACTGCCCCACCGGGCCGTCCCACTCGCCGTGCACCAACGCCGTCCTGCACGCCCCTGCCACCGGCCGCTCGCTGGCCTCCCCGCAGGCCGCATCCAGCCAGACGAGATCGCCCTGGGCGTCGATGGGCTCGCCGCCCACCTCCAAACGCACGGTGGAGCCCTGGGGGGCGACCACCTGGACGCCGGCGAGCGTCACCTGCTCGGACCAGACCAAACGCATGGTCTGCGCCTCCCTCGTTGCCCGCATCATGGGCGCGGGGGCCGCGCCGACCGCCACGTCGGACAGCCCCGGCGGAGGCCGAAACCAGAAGATCGCAGCCACGATGGCGGCGGCCACCAGCGCGACCAGGAGCAGCGCAGTGGCTCGCCGCATCAGCCCGACTCTTCGCCTGTTTCGCGTCGCCAGCGAGCCAGGCGGGCCGAAATTTCTGCTTCAAACCCGTTCTGACTGGGTTCGTAATAGATCCGCCCCCGCAGGGCGTCCGGCAGGTAGGTCTCCGCTACGTAATTGCCGTCGTAGTTGTGCGGGTACTTGTACCCGGCCCCGTAGCCGTGGCCCTTCATCAACTTCGTCGGCGCGTTCAGGATCTTCTTGGGCAACGGCAGGTTGCCGCTGGCCAGCACATCCTTGCGCGCAGCGCCGTAGGCCTTGATGACCGCGTTGGATTTGGGGGCGGTGGCGAGGTAGGTGACGGCCTGTGTCATGGGCAGCGCGCCCTCGGGCATCCCCACAAAACGGAAGGACTCCGTGGCGGACATGGCCACCGTGAGCGCGTTGGGGTCCGCGTTGCCGATGTCCTCCGACGCAAAGATCACCAACCGTCGGAAGAGGAACAGCGGGTCCTCGCCGGCCTCCAGCATCCGCGCCATGTAGTAGAGCGCCGCATCCGGATCGCTGCCGCGCAGGCTCTTGATCAGCGCGCTGGCATGGTCAAAGTGGGCGTCGGCGCGGTCGTAGGCCAGCACCCGTCGCTGCGCTGCCTCCTCCACATGCTCCAGCGTCACAATCCCTTCCGTCGCAAACTCCGCGGCGAGCTCCAGCGTGGTCAGAGCCGCCCGCGCGTCGCCGTCGGCATGTCCCAGGATGTGCTCGCGGGCCCGCGGCTCCACCTCCACCGCGCCCATGAGCCCCTTGTCGGACAGCAGCGCCCGATCGAGAATCTGCGAGAGTTCTCCGGGGGTCAGGGCCTCCAGCACCAGCACGCGGCACCGCGACAGCAACGCGCCCACGACCTCAAAGCTGGGGTTCTCCGTGGTCGCGCCGATCAGAGTGACCACCCCGCGCTCCACGTGCGGCAAGAGCGCATCCTGTTGGGCCTTGTTGAACCTGCGGATCTCATCGACGAACAAGACCGTGCGACGCCCCGACATCTGTTGGCGCTGTGTCGCACCGGCCACGGCCTGGCGGATGTCCTTCACACCGGCGAGCACCGCGCTCACCGTCACCAGCTCCGCCTCGACGGCCCCGGCGAGGAGACCAGCCAAGGTCGTCTTGCCGGTCCCGGGCGGCCCCCAGAGAACGAGGCTCGGCAGGCGCCCCGACGCCAGCGCCCGGCTCAGGACCTTGCCCTCGCCCAGCAGGTGCGTCTGGCCGACGTACTCATCGAGCGTCGCGGGCCGCATCCGAGCCGCCAGGGGTGCGGACCCCTCCGCGGAATTGTTGGGGAGCAGTGAGCCTTGCACGTCAGAAACCCTGTTCGATACCGAGAAACGCCTGATCGTTGGTGTCGAACAGTCCACCGATGGTCAACCGCTTGTCACGCCCGGGGGGATCTTCGTAGATTTGCGCGCCCACGAAAGCGCGCGTGTCGCCGTCGAACCGCCACACCAATTGCGGCGACAGGACGTAGTCGTAACGCGCCAGGAAGACGATGCCTCCGGCCTGGATGACGAGAGGAACGTTGGCCAGCGGCTCCAGATCCACCCGCACGCCAAAGCTGACGCCGGGAAAGTCCCGTCCGAAGATCAGCGGCCTCTCCTCGCGGCCATCGTCGGGCCGCTCAAAGACGTGGAGCCAGAACCCCTCGAGCAGCAGGGCCACTTCGCCTTCGCCGCCCTCATAGCTGAGTCCGAGCGCTGCATTGGTGGACGCGCGGCGGTTGGACTGAAACTGCCCCGTCCCGAAGGTGCGGGCCGGCGTCCACGCCAGATCAGCGCGCACCCCGATGGGACCCAGGTAGGTCGCCGCGTCCAAACCCAGGACGTGCCAGCGCTTGTACCGGGCCGCCAGGACCTCCTGCCCGGCCTGCGCCTTGCTAGACACGCTGGCTTGAAGCCGCGCGAGCTCGGGGTGACGGGTAAAAAGGCCGATGGTGTCAAAGTCGAGCAGGAAACGCTCGTCGTTGCTGATGATGCCGAGCACCTCCTGAAGCTCAGAGTCCAGGACGATGACCGGCACACGATCCCAGCCAAAAAAATAGCTCGCGCCCACATCGACCCCGGACAGATGGCTCGTCACACGCGCGCCGGCCGACGCGTTGCTCGCCACCTCATCGGGCACCTCGGTGCCGATGAGTGCCGGCTCGATCACGTCGTAGAGTGCGGGATCAAGCCGGTGCAGGGCAGCCAGGGCGGGGTTCTGCGCGGCCAGCGGACTGCCGGGCCGGGCCACGGCAAAGTCCCCGCTGAGCAGCGAGAACCGGTGCGGCGAGAAGAACGGCACCAGCACGAATTGTGTCGTCGCGAACTCGCCCACGTAGTCGGCTTTGGCCATCAGAATGGGGCTCGTGGTCCCGAGAGAGGCGAAGTCCGCGCCCATGGCGGCGCCCGGACCATCTGTGAAGTCCGCCGGGTTCAGAACGTCCAGGGGACGCGCCAGGTCGGTTCGGCCCCAGACCACGCGCTGCTGTCCGACCCGCAGCAAGAGTTTGCCAAACCGGGTCGAGACGAACGCATCCCCCAGAGACGCGCGCCAGGGCGCGTACGCCTCGTCCACGTCGTCAAAGTCCCCGGGTAGGAACCCGTTGTGGTCGCCTGATTTTGGCACGAGGAGCAGGTGTCGGAAGTCTGCCTCCAGCACAATGCTGGTCTCGGGGCTCAAGGGGGTGCGCGCGCGCAGATTGACACGATTGCGCAGCTCGTAGACGGCCTCGCCGTCGGAGTCACGCAGGATATCCATGGCGCCGGCCAAGACGTAGGACCCAGCGAACGTCGCGGGGTCGAGATCCACCTGCGCCGCGGGCGTCTCACTGCCCGCGTCGGGGTTCTCCGGATCGAAGATCGACTCCTCCGCGGCCACCGGACTCCACGCGATCAAGACGCAGAGCACGAGCAGCGGCGCGACTCTACTCATTCGCCAGGGATTCCGGTGTGAAGACGACGTCCGGGATCGACCGCTCAAAGTCGATGGCGTCTACAGTCAACCGGGTGAAGCCGCCGGCGGCAGGGCGGACGGTCATCTGCTTGACGTAGGTCCGGTCCCCCTGGGTGTCGATCTTCTCGGTAAAGATGACCTTGTCCTCCTTCCCCGCGCGGTCGAAGAACTTCACCTTGAGCGGCATCTTGTCGGTCTTGCGCACATACATCACGACCTTGGAGTAGTCGGAGTCGCTGCCTTTGGCGGGGGTCGCCTCGACGACGTAGACCTCGAAGGCGCCAATCTTCTCGTCGGGCCTGCGCAGGTAGGTTCCATCGCGGACGTCGCGAGATTCGAGGTCCGCGTAGGTCAGGTGGGTTCCCATGAATCGCCCCTTCTTGCCCTCCCCGCTGATCCGGCGGGTCACGCCAAACGCCGGCAGGTACCAGTAGACGAGGTCCTCCCCGTCCTTGACCTCCTTGAAGAGGAAGCCCTGCCCTTTGACCTCGTCGGGGGCCAGGAGCTTGACCATGGTGCGCTGGCCTTCGTCCCCGCGCTTGCTACGGACCTGGAGTTTTCGTGTCTTGGCGTCACCGCCCTTGTCTTCGGTGGTGAGCGTCAGCTGGCCGATGCCGCTCTGGAAGCCGGTGGCATTCTTGTCCACGGCCGCGTCGATGATGGACTTGGCCGTCTCCTCCGCGGACAACTGCCCCGCGACACCCATGGTGACGAGTACAACCGCAATCACTGAAACATGTCTCATCAAACGAACCTCCTGAGCGGCGCGATTGTATCCGCGCGGACAGGGTCAGTCGAGGAGGGCCTGGAAGGCCCGACGGAGGTGGGCACGCACCGCCGGGCTCATCTGTGGCGACCCGATCAGCGCCTCGGCGCCCCGCTTGGTGATGTCGTTGTTCTCGTCGCGGGAGGTGCCGACCAGCTCCAGCCTCTCCAGCTGACCCAGATTGGGTGCCGCCGCCAGGGCAATCGCGCCGCGGTCCGTGATGTGATTGCGCGACAGATCCAGCACCCGAAGGCTGCGCATCTGCGTTCCCGCCGCCAGCGCCCGCGCTCCCAGGTCCCCGAGCAGGTTGGAGCTCAGATCCAGGTGTGTCACGCCACGCAGGCGCGAGCTGGCGGCCAATGAGCCGGCCGACATGGGACCGAGCATCAAGCTGGACAGCCTCAGCTCCCGTAGACCTGGCAGCGTCGACGCTTTGGCGAGCACCTCGATCCCGTCGTCACCGATATCGCAATGGGTGATACTCAGGTGGGTCAGCTGGGACAGATGGGGTGAGGCCAGCAGCGCGCCCAGTCCGCGGTTGCCAAATCTCTGGCTCGAGTTGATCCAGATTCCGGCCAGATTGCCGAGCCCGGGGTTGCCGGCCAGGCCCTCGCTCTTGTCGGTCTCCACAAAACTGAACTCGGCGTGCCGCACCAACCGCGTCCGGGGCTCCGCCTGGCCTCGTGTCAGCCGCGAGAACCAGCCGTGGCGGTCGATCCTCAGCTCGTGCGGCCAGTCGCCCAGGTAGCCTTCCACATAGTTGATGGCAACATCGACACTGTCGAGATCCGGCCAGGTCTCGACGACGAGGCAGATCCGGGCCCAGGCCGTGTCCGACGGTTCCTCCATCGCCAGAGCGCGCAGGCGCGCCAGCGCTGTCTGTCGCGTGATGCCCGCGCGCAGTTCATCGCGAAGATCCGCGTGATCGACCATCTCAATCTGGTACGCGTGGGCCCGTCGGCGCACCGGCGCGCTCGGGTTGGCGCCGACAATCAGAAGATCGGTCTGAGCGGTCAGAGCGTGTTCCACCGTCGCGCCCCAGGCCTCGAGCTCGAGCTCAAGCTCCTTGCGGGCGGACATGGCGCCCCAGCCGGGCTTGGCGAAAACCCCGGTCAGCGCGACCCTCAGCCCCTCGAATTGCCTCACCGCTTGCGCCCCAGCACATAGAAAAGATGGGAGAAGGGGAAGCGGACCAGGTTGGGGATGGGCAGCTCCTCCACGCGGGAGAGAACGCGCAGTCCCCGCGGGATCGTCCCGCTGGCGTAGATCTTCTCAATGGGCGCCGACCAGTCGAGAGCCTCGACATCGTCGCCGCCCGTCATGTGCAACCGCACATCGCGGAAACCGGGCGGGTCCGGCCACGGCGGCATGTCAAACAGCCCAAAGCCCACCGGCTCCAAGCCCGCAGCCCGGTAGGCGGACCTGACCTTTCGCGGGAAGAAGTAGGCCGTCTCGCCGTGGTTCCAGTGCAGCCGCAGCGCCTTGTGCAGAAACCGGTGCCAGGGGTAGCCGAGGTTGAAACCGTTGCAATGGACCGTCAGCACGTATTGACCGCTGACCCGTGCCATCTCGTCGATGATCTGCGGGAACTCGGGGTCAAAGCCGACGGTGACGAAGTTCCAGACCAGGTCAAACCGGTCGTCCGCCAGGCCCGTGGCCTTCGGGTCGCCGCGGTGGACCGTGATCCGGTCCTCCCAGCCGAGCCTGCGCCAGACCTCCAGCCCCTGCTCTTCGGGGTTGAACAGATGGACGTCGCAGCCCTGCTTGCCAAAGGGGAGGCTGTAGATGGACGGCATGGCCTTGGCGCCACCCGCGGGTAGCTCGAGCACCGAGTCGATTCGGTGCCGGCCTAGAATACGCCGCACATTGCGGTCGAGCCGCAGTCGGTCGTAGGTGATGCCAAAGGGTTCGGTTTCGTGTTGCGCCATGCCCTGGTTGTACCACGGCACAGGCCAGCGTCAGAGTTGACCGGTCCGAACGTAGTGCAGGTACGTGCTGCCAAGGAGGTCGTAGAGATCCTGGTGGGCCGGCTCGTAGCCGAGCTCTGAACGCGCCTTGGAGATGTCGATGTGGCGGCTCGTGAGGTAGAGCGCGAGCCTCTCGGGGCTCAAGGGCGGTGAGATCCCAACCAGCCGTGCCAGCGGGGTGGTCGCCGCCGAGGCCAGGCGGGCCACGGGCATGGGGATCCGCAGCGCCGGGCGAGTCGTCCCAACCAGCCGGCCGCAGACCTCCAGGATCTCACCCAGCGTGTGATCGCCGTCGGAATGAACCAGGTAGATCTCGCCCGACCGACCGCGCGTGCGGGCCAGGAGCAGCGCCGAGACCAGGTCGCGCACGTCGATGAGCGGTTTGCGCATCTGCGTCTTCCCGCCAAAAATCGGCACCAGCCCGCGCCTGCACATTTTGAAGAGGCTCAACAGCTCGCCGCCGTCCTTGCCGGGGCCGGCCACGAGGCACGGGCGCACGATCACCACGTCCAGGCCGTCGCGCTCGTGCAGCTCCAGCAGCGCCTCCTCCGCGCGCCGCTTGGAGACCTGGTACGGCGTCAGCGGCTTGCAGGGCGTGGCCTCGCTGGCCACCTCCCCGTCGGGCGTGCCCATGGACGCGGTGCTCGACGTGTGGACAAACCGGCCCCCACCCGCGCGCAGCAGCTCCCTCGCCAGCGCCACGGACCCCTCCGCGTTGACGGCCAGGAACCGTGCGTCGTCCCCGCGCCCGGCGGCGAAGGTGTGCATATTGGCGATGGCGGCGTGAATGACGCTGTCCACACCATCGCAGGCGCCGCGCAGCGAGGCCGGCTTGGTAAGATCGCCCACCTGGAGCGTCAGGGAGTCGGCGAGCACGCCCAGCCGGCGCCGGGCCCGTCCCTCGTCCCGGACGAGGGCCCGCACCTGCTCGCCCTCGCGTACGAGGCGTTGAGCAATGTGGGCCCCGACAAAACCAGTTACGCCTGTGATGAGTACTGTCATGATGCGTTGACAGTCGCACGCTAGCTCTGCTAGCGTCGTTAGGTCAACGGTCTCGCAATGGCGGGGCTTGAACGGCTTTTTTCGAGAGCACGAGGGGCGCGAATGACGAAGGGCGGGAAGCTCGGAGAGCTGCTGGTCCGAGAGAACATGATCTCGCTCGCGCAGCTTCAGCGCGCGCAGACAGCTCAGAACAAACAGGGGGGACGCCTCGCGTACCACCTGGTCCGGCAAGGCTTCATCGACGAGACGGAGCTGACCAGCTTCCTGTCGAAGCAATACGGAGTTCCGAGCGTCAACCTGAGCGATTTCGAGATCGATGAGGAAGTCATCGCTCTCATCTCGCGCGAGGTCGCGGACAAACACACCGTGATCCCGATCAATCGGATCGGGTCCTCGGTCGTGGTGGCGATGTCCGATCCGTCGAACATCTACGCCATCGATGAGCTCAAGTTCATCACCGGTTTCAACATCGAGGTCGTCGTGGCCTCGGAGGTCGCCATCCGTGACGCCATCGAGCGTTACTACATGGGCGATGAAATCGACATGGACGACATCCTCGCGGACATGGACCTCGACGAGTACGTCGAGGTCGCCGAGGACGGTGACGAGGTCGTCGACATCACGGAGTTGACCCGCGCCTCGGACGAAGCCCCCGTCGTCCGGCTGGTCAACCTGATCCTCGTCGACGCCATCAAGCGCAACGCGTCCGACATCCACATCGAGCCGTACGAGAAGAGCTTCCGGATCCGGTACCGGATCGACGGCGTGCTCTACGAGGTGATGAACCCGCCGCTGAAGCTGCGGGACGCCGTCGTCTCGCGCGTCAAGATCATGTCGTCGCTCGACATCGCCGAGCGCCGCCTGCCGCAGGATGGTCGCATCAAGCTGAAGATCGGGCGCGGAAAGGAGATGGACTATCGTGTCTCCGTCCTGCCGACCCTCTTTGGTGAGAAGTGCGTTCTGCGTCTGCTCGACAAGTCGAATCTCCAGCTGGACATGACCAAGCTGGGGTTTGAGGAGAAGCCGCTCCAGGACTTCAAGGAGAACATCCACCGCCCGTTTGGGATGGTGCTGGTCACCGGCCCCACGGGGTCCGGAAAGACGACGACGCTGTACTCCGCCCTGGCCGAGCTCAACAAGACCTCCGAGAACATCTCCACCGCGGAAGATCCCGTCGAGTTCAACCTCGCCGGCATCAACCAGGTGCAGATGAACGAGTCCATCGGCCTGAACTTCGCCGCGGCCCTGCGCAGCTTCCTGCGTCAGGACCCGGACATCATCATGGTCGGTGAGATTCGAGACTTTGAGACCGCCGAGATCGCGATCAAGGCGTCCCTCACCGGTCATATGGTGCTCAGCACGCTGCACACCAACGACGCGCCGAGCACCATCAGCCGTCTGCTGAACATGGGCATTGAGCCCTTCCTGGTCACCGCCTCCGTGAACCTGGTGCTGGCGCAGCGCCTCGCGCGGCGCATCTGCTCCGAGTGCAAGGAGCCGTTCGAGGTGCCGCGACAGGCGCTGCTCGACCTGCAGATCCCCGAGGAGCTGGTGGACTCCGTCCAGCCCATGAAGGGCAAGGGCTGCAAGCGCTGCAACGAGACCGGCTACAAGGGCCGTGTCGCGCTCTACGAGGTCATGGTCCTCGGCGAGCAGTTCAAGGAGTACATTCTCCAGGGCTACTCCACCGCCGAGCTCAAGCACGAGGCCAAGCGTCTGGGCATGCAGACGCTGCGTATGTCAGGCCTCAACAAGCTCATTGAAGGCATGACCACATTTGAAGAGATCACCCGAGTCACCGCACCCGATTAGTTGCCCGCACGCGCACGCGTGCTAGTCTTCTGGAGGCAATGGCCAATCTCCATCAACTGCTCAAGGTCATGGTCGATAAGGGGGCAAGCGACCTTCACCTGACGGTGAACTCGCCCCCCCAGCTCCGAATCGACGGAAGCCTTGTTCCCCTGCGCATGCCGCCCCTGAGCGGCAAAGAGACCCGTCAACTTTCCTACTCCGTCCTCACAGACGCGCAGAAGAAGAAGTTCGACGAGTTCGGCGATCTCGATTTCAGCTTTGGCGTGAAGGGCCTGGCCCGGTTCCGCGGCAACATGTTCATGCAGCGCAATTGCGTCGCTGGCGTGTTCCGTCGCATCCCGCTTGAGATCCTCAGCTTCGAAGCGCTGGGACTGCCGACGGTGCTCGAGGAGATCTCCACGCGCCCTCACGGCCTGATCCTGGTGACCGGTCCGACCGGAAGTGGCAAGAGCACGACGCTCGCGGCGATGATCGACAAGATCAACAGCGAGCGTCACTCCCACATCCTGACGATCGAAGATCCAATCGAGTACATCCACTCGCACAAGAAATGTCTGATCAACCAGCGGGAGATCGGCGTCGATGTGACCGGGGTCAAGTACGCGCTCAAGTACGTCTTGCGTCAGGACCCCGACGTGGTCCTGGTGGGTGAGCTTCGCGACCTTGAGACCATCGAAGCCGCGCTGACCATCGCGGAGACCGGCCACCTGTGCATGGGAACCCTGCACACCAACGGCGCCGTGCAGACGATCAACCGTATCCTCGACGTGTTCCCGCCGGGCCAACAGGACCAGATCCGAGCCCTCCTCAGCTTCACGCTGGAGGGTGTGATGTCGCAGACGCTGATTCCAAAAGCCTCAGGCAATGGACGCGTTATGGCGATGGAGATCCTGATTCCGACGGCCGCGATACGCAATTTGATCCGTGAGGATAAACTCCATCAGGTCTACAGTCAGATGCAGGTGGGCCAGACCAAATACGGGATGCAGACGATGAACCAGTCGCTCGTCAGCCTGTACCAGCGTCGCCTGATCACGATGGACGACTGTCTCATCCGCAGCCCGGACCCGGAGGAGATGCGCGGCATGCTCGCCGGGCGCCCCGGAAGCGGTCGGACATGATTTAGATCCCGCCGGCGCGGGACGGAGAGGTGGCCATGGCAGTATTTGCATGGGAAGGGAAGACAGCTTCCGGCGAGATCCGCAAAGGCGAGATGACCGCCGACAACGACAAGGAGGTGATGGCCAAGCTGCGCGCCCAGCAGATCACCCCCGAGAAGGTCAAAAAGAAGCTCGGCTCCTTTGAGATCTCACTGCCAGGCGTTGGCGGCGTCACCACCAAAGAGCTCGTTGTCTTCACCCGGCAGTTCGCGACGATGATCGACGCCGGTCTGCCGCTGGTTCAATGCCTGGACCTGCTCGGCTCCCAGGAGCCGAACAAGACGTTCCAGAAGATCATCTTCGACATCAAGAGCACCGTCGAGTCCGGCTCCACGTTCGCAGACGCGCTGCGCAGGCATCCCAAGGTCTTTGACCAGCTGTTCGTCAACCTCGTCGCCGCCGGTGAGGTCGGTGGTATCCTCGATACCATCATGAACCGCCTCGCCGTCTACATCGAGAAGGACGTCAAGCTCAAGCGAAAGATCAAGAGCGCGTTCACCTATCCGACCACCATCCTCGCGGTCTCCATTCTCGTCATCATGATCCTGCTCGGTAAGGTCATCCCGACCTTCGAGGAGATGTTTGGCGAGTTCGGCGGTGAGCTGCCTGAGTTCACGCAGCTCGTCATCAACATCTCGAACGGCTTCGTCGACAACTGGTACCTCATCATCGGTGGTCTGATCGCCGGCATCGTCGGCTGGACGACGATGCTCAAGACCAACGGAGGCCGAAAGGCGTTCGACAAGGCCATCCTCAAGGCCCCGATCTTCGGCTCCATCGTTCGAAAGGCGGCGGTCGCCAAGTTCACCCGAACGTTCGGCACCATGGTCAGCTCGGGCGTCCCGATTCTCGACGCACTGGACATCGTGGCGCGCGCCGCAGGCAACAAGACGATTGAAGCGGCCGTCTACCACGTTCGGGACAGGATCACGGAGGGTAAGTCCATGAGCGAACCGCTCATGGAGACCAACGTCTTCCCGCCCATGGTCGTGCAGATGATCGGCGTCGGTGAGGCCACCGGTGCACTCGACACAATGCTCAACAAGATCGCCGACTTCTACGAGGAGGAGGTCGACGTGGCGGTCGATGCGCTGACGAGTCTGCTCGAGCCCGTGATGATGGTCTTCATCGGTGGTATCGTCGGCGCGCTCCTCATCGCCATGTACCTGCCGATCTTCAACATCGCCGGTAACATCTCCGCCAACGCGAAGTAGCCGTGGCCAACACGCCCGCCGGAAACACAGAGGAAGCGCGCCTCCCGACGCCGCGTCCCTCCGGCGCGGTCGGCCCCTTGTCGCGCCCCGTACTCCCCGAGCCCCCCGTCACATCGGCCATGCTCCACGGCCTGCGGCCCAAGCTGGAACGGCTGATGCTGTTCCGGGTGCTGATGGTCACGCTGCTGCTCGGCAGCGCCATCGTCGTCAACATCAACGACGCCGGCAGCTTCACGGACCCGAGCTACATCTTCATCTTCGCGCTGATCATCGGCACGTACCTGGCCACCATCATCTACGCGGTGCTGGTCAGCCGGGTACAGAACCTGGTCGGGCTGACCTACTTCCAGCTGGTGGGGGACGTGCTGCTCGCGGCGGGACTGATCTACGTCACCGGCGGGACCCAGTCCGTGTTCGCGTTCCTGTTCTACCTGACCATCATCAACGCCGCGATCCTCATGGGCCGGCCCGCGGCGTTCGTCACCGCCACATTATGCAGCGTCGTCCTGCTGCTCATGTTGGTGGCCCGCGTGAAGCCGTGGCTCCTGTGGTGGCAGGACACCTACCTCCCGGCACTGGACGGCGCCCCCGTCTACTCCGTCACGGTCAACATCTGCGCCTTCTACCTCGTGGGCCTGCTGGCCGGTTACCTGGCCAAGAGACTCCAGGAGCAGGGCTCCGAGTTGGAGCGCAAACAGCTCGACATCCGCGAGCTGCAGGCCCTCAACCAGCACATCCTGACTTCCATCAATTCCGGCGTCGTCACCCTCGACATCGGCGGCCGCATCTTGTTCATGAACAGCGCCGCGGAGCTGCTCCTCGGAGTTCAGATCGAGTCGGTCTACGGAACCGCGGCCCACGGGAGCCTTCCGCTGATCCATCGCGCTGTGCGGCAGCTCGTCAGGCTCGACGACGGGAGCGACACCTCGCATTGGGAGGGGCGCGTGGGTCCCGCGGGCGGAAAGTACCTGACCGTCAACCACTCCATGCTGCGCGACGGCGAGGGCGCCCATTACGGGCACATCCTGGTCCTCCAGGACCTGACCGTGATCCACGAGATGCGGCAGGACACCCAGCGCCAGGAGCGGCTCGCCGCGGTGGGACAGCTCGCCGCCGCCATCGCGCACGAGATCCGCAATCCGCTGGCCAGCATCAGCGGCTGCATTGAGATGCTCAGGATGAGCTCCGAGCGACCGGACGACGAAGAGCGCCTGATGCAGATCGTCATCCGCGAGGTCGATCGGCTCAACACCCTGATCTCCGAGTTCCTCAACTACGCCAAGAACCGCCGGCGGTCCTACCAACGCGTGTCGCTGCACGGCGTCATCTCCGAGACCGCCGACCTGTTCCAGCTCGACCCGGAGCTGACCCACGACATCGTGCTCGAAGTCGACGCCGACGCCTGCATGGGCGTGGCCCTCCTGGCAGATGTGGAAGGGATGCGCCAGGTGTTCTGGAACCTGCTGCGCAATGCCGCCCAGGCCCTCAAGGGCGAAGGCGAGATCCAGGTGATCGTGCGGGGCATGACCGGTTCCCGTACGCCAGAGGGCCGCTGGGAAAACCTGCAGCCCATGGAAGACCGGGAGAAGATCGCGGTCTTCCGCATCGAAGTGCGCGACAACGGACCCGGAATCCCCGAGGCGTTCCGGACCCGGGTGTTCGAGCCATTCTTCACCACGCGCAAGGGCGGCACTGGGCTCGGGCTTGCGACCATCTATCGGATCGTCGAAGATCACGACGGCACCATCGAAGTCGAGAGCAGCGAGGAGGGGACCACGTTCGTCATCCACCTCCCCGTGGAGCGGCGCCAGCTCACCGAGCTGGCCGGGCTCCGCGCACTCGAACCACCCCCGCCTCGTCAAACCGGGCCGATTGGGGTGGTCGGGCAGCCCCCGACGCTTTGGAAGTAGCACTGGTACTGGAGGTCGCGTGGGAAGAATTCTGGTCGCTGACGACGAGCTGAGCATGCGTGAGTTTCTCACGATCCTGCTGAGCAAGTCTGGCCACGATGTGGTGTGCGTCGACAGCGGGGAAGCTGCGCTCACCCAAGTGGACGAGAGCACCTACTTCGACATCGTACTGACCGACCTCAAGATGGGTGGAATGAGCGGCCTGGACGTCCTGCGCGAGGTCCAGAACCTGTCACCGGGCACGCAGATCGTCATCATGACGGCCTACGCCACCACCGAGACCGCCATCCAGGCCATGAAGGACGGCGCGTACGACTACATCACCAAACCATTCAAGGTCGACGCCGTCCGCGTCGTCATCGACAAGGCGCTGGAGAAGTCGGAGCTCGTCAAGGAGAACTTCCGCCTCAAGCGTCAGATCCAGGAGCAGAGCCGCTTCGAGAGCATCGTTGGGCGCTCGCCGGCCATGCGGCGCGTGTTTGAGATGATCTCGCGCGTCGCGTCCACCCGCGCGACGATCCTGGTGTCCGGCGAGTCCGGAACCGGCAAGGAGCTGGCCGCCAAAGCCATTCACACGCGCAGCGACCTGGCGCGCGGCCCCTTTGTCCCAATCAACTGCGGCGCGATCCCCGAGCACCTCATCGAGTCCGAGCTCTTTGGACACATCAAGGGCTCGTTCACCGGCGCCATGCGCGACAAGGAGGGCCTGTTTCAGGCGGCAAAGGGCGGCACCCTCTTCCTGGACGAGATTGGCGAGCTGCCGCTCAACATGCAGGTCAAGCTGCTGCGCGTCCTCCAGGAAAAGCGGGTCAAGCGCGTGGGCAGCGTGCGCGAGGAGCCCGTGGACTGTCGCATTGTCGCGGCGAGCAACCGGCAGCTGCGCGAGATGGTGGAGGCCGGCGAGTTCCGCGAGGACCTCTACTACCGGCTCAACGTCATCCAGATTGAGCTGCCCCCGCTGCGCGAGCGACGCGAGGACATCAAGCCGCTGA
>CALBXO010000478.1 GCA_937890335.1 uncultured Pseudomonadota bacterium
CTAGTCAGGTGCCAACGTTGGGTCAGCCGGAGAGCACCCCCGTGGGGGTCGCCATTGGGCTGCCGAGGTCATCATGGTGAGCGCGCGGTGCCAAAGCCAGCACAGGCTGAGTGGCTCTGGACCACGAGGCGTCCATTTTGGGCGCGCGCCTCGATGTGGCCGCAGTCGGCGGTGCTCCAGCTTGGGACGTGGTGGGCCCGCAGGCGTTCGAGTGCCGCCTCGTGCGGGTGGCCGAACCGGTTGTCGCGCCCGCTGCTGATGATCCCCAGCCGCGGCCGTGCCGCGCGCAGCAGCACCGGGGTCGATGACGTGCGCGACCCGTGGTGGGCGACCTTGAGCACATGCACGGCCCGGGTCCCGCGGGCTGCGGTTCGCTCGCCCTCCACCTCGACGTCGCCGGTCAGCAGTACCCGCAGACCGTGCAGCTGCGCCTCGTAGACGACGCTTCGATCGTTGTCGGAACCATGCGCCAGACCCGGGATGCGCCGCAGCGTCAGCGGGCCCATTCTTGCGTGCATCGGCGGCTCGCGGACCGCAGCTCCGACATCTTCGGCGGCGGCCAGAAGCGCTCGAACCTCGGGCGCGGACCTGAACGCCTCCGCAATCCAGACCTGGTCCGGGGAGGTCGCTCGGACCACGGATGCCAGCCCGGCCACATGGTCGGCGTCGGGGTGCGTCACCAGCACCACGCGCAGGCGTGCGCCCGCCCGCGCGAGGGCGGGGAGTACCACGCCAGTCCCTACGTCGCGGTCCGCGTCGCCTCCGGCGTCCACCAGGACCGCGCTGCCCTCGCCGTCCATCATCAGGATCGCGTCGCCCTGACCCACGGGCACAAACACAAAGCCTCCAGGTGCCGGCCCAGCCGCGAGAAGCGAACAAGCAAACACGACAACCAGGGCGGTCCTCGGTCGCGACGACACGGCGAGAAGCCCGGCCAACGGGAGGCCGGCGGCGAGCCAGCCTGGCTGCCCGATTCCGGCGACCATGCCGCTGTGAGGACAATTCACCGCGAGCCACTCCACCAACTGAAGCGATCGAGCGCTGAGCCATAACAACGGGTCGCCCAGAGGCGCCGGTGCGGCAAAACCCGCCAGGCCCACGGGCAGCGAGATGAACTGGACCACCGGCACGGCGAGCAGGTTGAGCAGTCCACCGACCAGCGGTAGCCGTCCAAAGTGGAGCAGAGTCAACGGCGCGGTGGCGGCGGTGCTCGCCAGGGTAACGATGAGCGGCACCCGCAAGAGCCGAACGCCGAGCCTGGGGTCGGACGTGCCTCGCAAGGCCAGTACAATGCCGCACACCGCTGCCACGGACAGCTGGAGCCCCGGGTCAAAGATGGCCTGGGTGCCCTGCACCCAAAGCCCGACAGCCACGGCGCTGGCCACCGCGGGGACGGCCGCCGCGGGGCGCCGCAGAAGGGTCGCCAGGCGCCAGACGACAAACATCGCCGCGGCCCGCTGGGCGGAGATCGGCCAGCCGCACAGCGTGGCGTAGGCGAAGACGGTCGCCAGCGGGACGATCCATAGAAGTCCCCTTCCGGCGGCGGTTCGCAGCAGACTGGGAAGAACCCTCGTCAGCAGCCCCATCAGCCACACGACCAGCCCGCCGACGGTCATCAGGTGGAGTCCGGAGATGGCCAGCAGGTGCCCAAGGCCCGCGTCGTTGATCGGCCCTCGACGCGCGCGGTCCGCCAGGCCGCGTGAACCGGTCACGATGGCCAGGACCATCGCGACATCCCCGTCCCCCAGGGCGGCGCGTGCCGACGCTTCCCGCGCGACGCGCCAGGCATCCAGGCCACCCCGGGCCGGCGCCGACTGGATCTGTACCACCCGCAGCGCTCCGGCCAGGCCGTGGATGTCGCCGTATCGGCGGCCGTCAAACAGGTAGGCCGCCGCCGCCGGTCGCCACGCCAGGAACCGCCCCGCGGCGCGGATGCGCGCACCTGTCGCTGGGGGCGGACCGGTTCCACGCAGCAGAACTCTCGCATCGCAGGGGACAGCGTCGCAGCGGTCCGCGCGCAGCACGCAGCTCCATCCGTCCGGCCGAGGTCGGGCCCCGGCGACCACCTCTCCCACGACCTCGACTTCCGCCTCGTCCTGGAGGTCGATGGTGGGGGCGCCTCGGGCCAGGTGGACCCCAAACCCCAACAGCGCACACACCACCATGATCCACGGCCACGGCGCGCGCCGGCCGATCCACAACCCCGCGCCGGCGACCACCGCGGCGGCAGCCAACCACGGCACCAGGCTCGCCGGGGCTGCTTCCGGCACGCGTACGCTGTCGGCCAGCACGATGCCGCCCACGCCGCCGGCCAGCGCGCTTGCGATCAACCACTCCATGTCGTCCCCAGGCCGACACGTGGTTCTGCGCCCGTGACTCCGTCCCAGAGCGCCGTTCGGCGATGCAGTGGTTTACGGGCGCGGTTCAGCGATGTTGCACAAATCGAGCGCAGCGCCGTCACTGGCGCCGCCCTGTCCCGGCGGCGGGCAGAGGGTCAGCGCTTCAGGGCGTTCTGGTAGGAGGCGGCGGAGCCCTCTTCGTTGCGGTCGGTCGCGGGGGGAGGCGAGGGCGAGAGCCCGCAGATCCGCCCGCGGAGCTCATCCGTCATCGGCACGTCGGAGGCGCCGAGGGCGTCGCGCAGCTGCGCCACATTGCGCGCGCCCAGCAGCGGCGCCGTCACGGCAGGGTGGGACGCGACCCACGCCACCGCCACCGCAGCGGGGTGATGCCCGATCTCATGGGCCAGAGCCGAGAAGCGCTCCGCGATCTCGTAGTTGATCGCGGCGCCGTAGCGGGTGCCGTACATCGCCGTCTCCACAATCCGGCCGACCGCCGGGCGCACGCCTGGTGCGTACTTCCCGGTCAGCAGCCCGCCGCCCAGCGGGCTGTACGGGAGCACGCCGAGGCCCTCGGACTGCGCCATGGGCAGGATCTCTACTTCCGCCTGCCGCTTGGCCAGATTGTACATCGGCTGGGTGCATACCGGCGCCGCCCAGCCATGCTGCTGCGCGATCCCGACGGCCTTCATCGTCTCCCATGCGGAGAAATTGGAGACGGCGTAATAGAGGATTTTCCCTTGGCCGATGAGGTCGTTGACGGCCCGTAGTGTCTCCTCGAGCGGGGTGCCGTCGTCAAAGCGGTGCAGGAAGAACAGGTCGATGCGATCGGTACCGAGGCGACCCAAGCTCCGCTCCACGCTGTGCACCAGGTGCCGCCGGGAGCTTCCGCGGTCGTTCGGGCCGGGGCCCGACGGGAAGTACGCCTTGGTGGTGAGGATCAGCTCGTCGCGGCACCCGGCGGCCAGCTTTCCGAGGATCTCCTCGGAGCGGCCCCCGTTGTATACGTCGGCGCAATCAAACGTGTTGATGCCGGCGTCGCGGCAGACCGCGAACATCCGAGCGGATTCGGCCTCGTCGGCGTAGCCGCCGAAACTCATCGTGCCAAAGGCCAGGCTGGAAACCTTCAGGCCAGTGCGACCCATGCGGACGTAGTCCATCTCTGCCTCCCTGTCTGGGAGGGAGGTGTAGCACAGCTCGCCGCGGTGGACGACGCCCGGCGGGTGTCCCCCTGCATTCGATCAAAAAAGTTTCCAGGTGCCCTGACTCGGTACACTATCCCACATGTAGGTGGCAGTGTGACAGAACACAGGAGGACCCAATGCAGGTCATGCCGTTCGATCGCCGACGAAGGCGCAGTATCAATCGCTCCGACGCTCTCCATTATCAGCTCGTGCAGGTCGCAGAGGACTTCGACCTGGACATGTTCGTCGTCGCGGACGAACTCGGGGAGCTGGTGGCCACGAGCACACGCTCCCACGACGGCACGGAGATCAGCAATCTCTTCGCGCTGTTCAGCCCGATGCTGGTGGAGTCGCGCTCGGCCTCCGCACAGGACCGGGCACGAGGTGTGCTGTTTGGCCATCTCGAGGAGCTCGGGATGTTCTGGGAAGCCGACGAGATTGTGGTCCGGGAGTTCCACGTTGACGGCGAGAAGATGCTGCTGGTCGGCATCGGCGAGGCGACGACGATGCGCGAGGTAGGCATCTACCGGGCGATCCTCGGCGCGCGCCGGATCTGGGACCAGACCGATCACCGCGCTGCGGCGTAGGAGAGTCCGGCGATGTATGAATCCGAGGACATGGGCATTCAGACGCGACTGCGGCTCGGCAGCAGGCGCAACCTGACCTCCGCCACCCGCTTTGCGCGGCGACCTCTGGGGCGGCGTTCCGCGACGGGACACCTACCTGGGGGCGAGGAGCTGGAGCTGGGGCCGGCCGAGCTGGACGTCGACATCGATGTCGACTTTGACGGCGGGGGTGATGCCCTGCTCGAGCTGCTCGACGATCTGCGTGCTGATTCCGATGTGGCGCTCAGCGCACTCGAGCGCGTATTCGACGTGGCGCCCAGTACGGATGAGCCAGTGCCAGTCCGACGATTGCGCGAGCATCAGATGGCGAAGGGCTTCGGTCGTCGCCCGATGTTTGGCCGACGTTTCGGCGCCAGCGCCGCCAGCCCCACCCGGGCCCCGGCGATCCTGTCGACCCCGTCGGTTTCCTTCCATCGCGTCCCGGGCAGCGAGGTCGACGAGCCTCCTTTCCAGCCGCCGGGTCGCCCCGTGGAGCCAGCGGCTTGAAGGCCGTGTCCACGCGCGAAAGTACCCTCCGTCTCCCCAGGACGAGGCCGTGGGTGTCCCGCTCCTTGCGCCGGACCACGCGTCGAGCAGCGACGAGGGCGTCCGCGCCAAAGGCCGGCCCGTGGGCGTTCTGTTGGCCGAGTCGTCCAGCCCGTCGATGACCGCGGCGAGGAACGCCGGCCCTTCAAACCAGACCCTGCCGAACAGCTCTGCCGGATAGGCACAGACGGCCACAGCATCAGGCCCTGTGTCGGTAACTCGTCCCGCGAGCTCCGCTGTGCACCTGCCGAGGAATGCTTCGGCGTGTGTGTGCGACTGGGCGAGCGCTTCGCCGGGTTGGTACACCGCCGGTGAGGCGGCAAAGGGCCCCTGCGTGCGCAGCAGCGCCGGCTGCTCATCGGGTACGACGCGCAGCAGCCGGTCCGGGTCTGCGAGGTGGGCGTCGAGGGCGATGTCTCTGTACGCGAAGAGGTCGTCGTCCGGCCCGAGCAGCGAGGTCGCGGAGGCATCGCGCGGGAACCAGACCACGCCCGAGTCGGAGGTCGTGGGCATCCACTGCGCGTCGGCGTTACCGGGAGCGTCGGCCACCGCCCATGCTACGCCGAGTTCGGCGAGGCAGCGGTCGACGTCGGCGTCGAGGGCGCAGCTCGGCAGCCAGATCCCGGCGGGCGTGCGGCCAAACCGCTGCGCGAAGTACCCGAGTGTGGTCGCGATGTGGGCGCGGCGCATCTCGTCGGTCGCCAGCAGCGGAAGGATTGGCTGGCTGCTCACGCTGGGCACCAGCTCAATCAGGCCCGCCTCGGCGAATCCGCTCAGCGCGCCTACCAGGTCCCGCTTCCACAGCTCCACGAAGTCGTGCCGCAGGGCGTGCAGTCGGCGAACGTAGAAGGCGGCTGTCGGGTGGAGGGGCCCACCATCGAGTTCGTCTGCGCGGGCCTCCGCGCGGTCAATCTGCGCACCCAGCCAGGCCTCGAACCCGTCGCGGAACCACACGTGATCCAGCGCCTCGGCGAGCGTCACGGACACTGCCAGCGTCAGCAGCGATGTACGCTGGCCCGCGTGGTCGCTCAAGAGCCGCAGAAGTGGGAGGTACGAGTCGGCGATGGCGTTGTACAACCACCGACCGCCGGGGGACTTTGCGTCTCCCGCGCGAAGGCAGGGTACGTGCGCATGTAGAATGAGGCAGACGTTGCCGCTCATGTCTGGCTCCGCTGCAGTGCGGGCGCGGTCAGATCAGGCGCGCGGGCGATCGCGCTGAAGTAGTCGCCCGCTTTGAGCCCGACCGCGAGGCTGTGTCTGGCCCCAGGTTCCCCGAGAGCGATCACCCGCTCGCCGGACCAGCCGTCCAGCGGCACTTCGGTCGTTCGCGGCCCGCGCCGGGCCTGCTGCGTGACCCGCAGGATCAGCTGGGCGTCTCGTCCGAGGCGTTCCAGCTGGTCCCTCGCCGCGGCCATGCCGTCGGCGTCGACCTGCCACCAGACCACGCTGTGTCCGGGATCCATCGCTACCCAATCCAACCAGCTCATGGATGTAGGTGATGGCGGTGCCGGCGATCGCTGTCAAGCCGGGCGCCCCCAGCCGAGCTCGCGAGGAAATGAAATTAAAATTGAACCGGTGTAAGCGCTCGCCCGTCTAGGTGGGTGGTGTCGAACGGCCCTTGGCGGATGTTGTGGGCATCTGTCGCGC
>CALBXO010000479.1 GCA_937890335.1 uncultured Pseudomonadota bacterium
GTGGTTTTTCTAGGGTGACTTGAACGTGCCAAGAGCAATCGCAGTCGGATGGCTGCCGTCGTTGTCGTCGTCGCACGCGTCGCCGCTCCCGTCGTCGTCGCTGTCGGTCTGGTCGGGGTTCGGAGAGAGCGCGCAATTGTCCTCGTCGTCGATGATTCCGTCGTTGTCGTCGTCGTCGTCGCAGGCGTTGCCAAGTCCGTCAGCGTCGGTGTCGGATGGGATGTCCTGCGCGATCAGCGGGCAGTTGTCGTCGTCGTCGGCATAGCCGTCGTTGTCGTCGTCGTCGTCGCATGCGTCGCCCTCCCCGTCCTCGTCGGTGTCGAGCTGGTCCGTGTTCGCGTCCACGAAGCAATTGTCGTCCACATCATCCACGCCGTCGTTGTCGTCGTCGGGATCGCAGATGTCGCCGATGCCGTCCTGGTCGGCGTCGGCCTGGTCGAGGTTGCGCTGGAGCGGGCAGTTGTCCGTGTCGTCGACCACGCCGTCTCCGTCGTCGTCCACGTCGCAGGCGTCGCCCTCAAAGTCCTGGTCGGTGTCGACCTGCTGCGCGTTGGGCACCTCCGGACAGTTGTCGTTGTCGTCGTCGATCCCGTCGCCGTCGAGGTCCTCGTCGCAGGCATCGCCCACCGAGTCTGCGTCGCGATCCTCCTGGTTTGGGTTCGCCACGACCTGGCAATTGTCGTCCCGGTCAGTGATGCCGTCGTTGTCGTCGTCGTCGTCGCATGCGTCACCAGCGATGTCCCCGTCGTTGTTGGTCTGGTCGGCGTTGGGGACGAACTGGCAGTTGTCGGCGCCGTCGCTGACGCCGTCGTTGTCGTCATCGTCGTCGCACACGTCGCCGAGGCCGTCTTCGTCAAAGTCCTCCTGGAGACGGTTGCCGACCCGGGCGCAGTTGTCTTCCACGTCGTCGATGCCGTCGTTGTCGTCGTCGCCATCGCACGCGTCGCCAAAGCCGTCGTCGTCGGTGTCGAGTTGCCCGGGGTTGGCGATGAGCGGGCAATTGTCGTCATCATCGTCGATGCCATCCCCGTCGTCGTCGGGATCGCACACGTCGCCGGCGCCGTCGTTGTCACTGTCCACCTGGTCTGGGTTGGGGGTGAACACGCAGTTGTCGTCACCGTCCTCGATGCTGTCGTTGTCGTCGTCGAAGTCGCACACGTCGCCGATGCCGTCCCCGTCGCCGTCGAGCTGGTTGAGGTTGGGGAGGAGGCGACAGTTGTCCACGTCGTCGATGACGCCGTCCGCGTCGTCGTCGACGTCGCAGGCGTCTCCGTCTCCGTCGTTGTCGGTGTCCAGCTGTTCGGTGTTCGCGACGGCGACGCAATTGTCGGTCTCGTCGTCGATGCCGTCGTTGTCGTCATCGTCGTCACACACATCCCCGACGCCGTCGTTGTCGTTGTCGAGTTGGTCCAGGTTGGAGATGAGGCGACAGTTGTCGTCGTCGTCGTCGATGCGGTCGTTGTCGTCATCGTCGTCGCACACGTCGCCGCGCCCGTCGTCGTCTGTGTCGACCTGGTCCAGGTTGGAGATGAGGCGACAATTGTCGTCGTCGTCGTCCAGGCCGTCGTTGTCGTCGTCGGCGTCGCACACGTCGCCGAGCCCGTCTTCGTCGGTGTCGACCTGGTCGAAGTTGGAGATCAGGCGACAGTTGTCGGCGTCGTCGATGACGCCGTCGGCGTCGTCGTCGACGTCGCAGGCGTCTCCGTCACCGTCGTCGTCTGTGTCCACTTGGTCCGCGTTGGGCACCTGAGGGCAGTTGTCCTCCTCGTCGATCACGCCGTCGTCGTCGGCGTCACGGGTCAGGACCTGAACGGTCACGGTCGCTGTGTCCGTCGCACCATCGTCGTCGGTGACGGTCACCAGGACCTGGTACGTGCCTACCTCACTCCAGGTGTAACTGACCTCCAATCCCACCGCCGAATTGCCGTCGTCAAAGTCCCAAGCGTAGCTGAGTGTGTCCGCGCCGGGGTCGGTTGCGGAGGTGGACAGCGCGACCTGCGTTCCAAGCGGCGCCGTCTGTGGCTCCGCGGAGATGAAATCGATCGCGGGAGCGACGTTGGTGATGGTGATGAACGCGTCATCCGTGGCTTCACCACCGTTGCCATCGGCGGCCCGCACCGACACGGTGACCGCGGCCGGTCCGTCCAGGGCTGAGAAGGTGACGGTGGGGCCGACTGCGTCGTCGTACGCGTTGTCGCCATCGAGGTCCCAGCTGTACTCCAGTGGGTCTCCATCCGGGTCCACGCCGTTGGCCAGTAGTGTGACGGATCCGCCCTCAGCTACGGCGTAGGGGCCGCCGGCGTCGACCGTGGGGGCTTGGTTGGGCGGCGCTCCGTCCGCGGCCCACGCGACTGCTTGTTCCAGGAGCCGGTCCGCCATTCCTGAGCGTAGGTCGCCGGTGTTGTAGCCGGTCCGCGCCATGTAGAGCGGACCCAGGTAGACGATCCTTCCGCCGCCGACTTCGTCCACGACGATGGTGTGGGCGGGATTGGCGTTGCAATCGCCCGTGGCGGAGCCGAGCACGATCGCGTTGCCGTCAACGTCGGGTGAGATTTCCACGTTCGAAGAGCTTGTGGTGAAGGAGGTGACACCGGAGGTGACTGGGT
Organism: uncultured Pseudomonadota bacterium; assembly: GCA_937890335.1. Taxonomy (GTDB): domain Bacteria; phylum Myxococcota_A; class Bradymonadia; order Bradymonadales; genus CALBXO01. The sequence continues at coordinate 2,607 of CALBXO010000479.1, forward strand.
GGTTGCCGTTGAGGATCTGGACCGTGGCGTTGCCGTTGCAGAACTTGTTGCCCCCATAGGGCACGGCGTCGATGGGCAACACCGCGTCCAGAATGGTCTCACCCGGGTCCGTCTCGCGCGTGCCGTAGTCCATCCAGCCGGTGCCAACGACCCCGCCGCCCTTCTCGCTGACAAACGTCACCAGCGCGTTGGCGAACGCGGTGGAAAAGTCGCCGCCGTTGTAGCTTCCGTCGTCACCGATGATGACGACGTCAAACGGTTCGAGTTCCGCGGCTGTATCGACTGCGGCGACCGTCACGACGGAGGCGTCAAAGTCGAAGAACGTGTCGTTGTTCAGTTGAGCGGCGGTCTCGGCGGACGCTGTGCCACTCGTGTCGACGACCGCCACCCGGATCGCCTGAGACGATGCGGTTGCGCCGCCTGCGCCAAGCGCCACAAACACGATGGCGGACGCGATGGCTTTCGCACTGGTGCCAGTTCGCGCGGGGCGCGAGCTACCTGTGTACATGATCTCCCTCGGGGGTGGGTCCGGGCTCAGCATAGCGGATCGGACGGCGAGCGCTAACGACCGTGGCTGCAATCGGGGCGTGCTGGCGGCGAATACGGCTGACGTTTGGGGCGATTTGGGGGTACAACGGTGTCGTGAAATCAATCGCGCATTTCTTGTGGTGGCTCGGGCCGTGGTCCAACTCGGAGGCCAGCCCGCAGGGGGCCGAACGCCGGGTGGTGGAGGTTCCGACCTCGCATGGCGTGATGGAGGCCCATTGGTACCTGCCGGTGGGGACGCCGCGCGGGACCTGGATCCTGGCGCCAGGGCTCACCTTCCTCGGGATCGACGACCCGCGTTTTGTCCGCTTCGCCAGGATCCTCGCGGGGGCTGGGCTGGCGGTTTTCGCGCCGGGCATCCCCGACTTCAAGAACATGACGGTGACGGCGCGGTCGATCGATGACTTCCAGCGAGCGTTCGACGTCCTGTGGGAGCTGCCGGACAGGCCCCCGGGCAAGCCGGCGGTCTGGAGCATCTCCACAGGGTCGGTGATGGCGCTGCGGCTGGCCTCCAATCCGGACTACGCGTACCGGATCAGTGGGCTGATTACATGGGGCGGGTACGGCGCCTGGCGCGAGACTGTGCAGTTTTGTCTGACGGGTCACGATGGGACCGCGCAGGTCACGCCCAAAGACCGCGGTCTCCAACCCGTCACCTACATCAATCTGCTGGCGCATGTGGACGGCGCCCCGGAAGACGGTTCCGATCTGCTCGCTGGCTGGCGGGAGTTTGTCCGGCGCACATGGTACGCGGAGATGGGTGATGCTGCTCTCGACAGCCTTGCCATCGAGATGCAGGCGCAGATTCCGGCGGCGCAGCGACAGCTGTTTCTGGACGGATGCGGCGTCGGTGGGCCCGAGAGCATGACGCCGGCGCTGGCCGCGCTCGAGGGGGACCCGGCGTCGTTTGCGCATCTGGACGCCGTCCGGTTTCTCGAGGACATCCGCTGCCCGGTCTACGTCATCCATGCCGCCGACGACAAAGTCGTCCCGGCCAACCAGCGGTTTGTCATCGCCAACGGGCTGGCGGCGGACGTGCCCGTGCAGGTGCACCTGACGGGACTCTACGGCCACTCTTCGGCGGGCAAGCTCGATCTGCGTCAGGTACAGACTGCCGCCAACGAGCTCAGGACATTGTTTCACGTGGCATGGGCCGCCGCGAACCTGCCGGCGCAGTAGTACCGAGTTGGCGTCGCCGCGACGGCCGGTGTCGGTCCGTTGCGAGGGGGCCGCGGCTACCGCCTGGCGAAGAGAGTCCACCAATTGTGCGGTCGGGTCGGGACTTCGCAGCCACACGCCTGGGCCGGCGCGGCGCCGTCTTGAATCGTGTCCGGTTGGGTACGCACCGGGGGAAGTCCACGGTCGTCCGGGTCCTGGCTTGTGTCGGGGCGCTCGGCCTGCGGCGGTGCATCGCCGACGAGGCAGTCTCCCCCCTGACACCAGGTGCCCTCCGGGCAGGTCGTTGTCAGGCAGGGATCTTCCGAGCACGCCCCTGATTGGCAGCGTTCGCCCGGTGGGCAGATCGTGTCGGCGCAGGGGTCCTGCTCGCAGTGGCCGTTCTCGCAATAGGTGCCGACCGGGCACTCAAAATCGCAGGCGGGCGCTGCGCAGACGCCTTGCTCGCACCGCTGACCTTCCGGGCACTCGACTCCAGCGCACGTGCCAAAACACACGCCGTCGCGGCAGCCTTCGCCCGCGGCGCATTGCACGCTGGCGCAGGGGTCGGAGACGCAGCGCTCATCGCTGCAGACTTCGCCCTCCGGGCAGCCGACCAGCGCGCAGGTGGTGTCGACACAGGCGCCGAGCGCGCAGCTGGAGCCCGCCGGGCAGGTGACGCCAGCGCACGGGTCGGCGCACATGCCGTCCTGACACACCCAGGGGGCACAGTCCGCGTTGCTGCATGGCAGGATGCAGGCGCCCTCGCGGCAGATGCGTCCGCCAAAGCACTCCCCTGCCTGGCAGGGCTCCGCGCACTCGCCGTTCACGCAGATGTCGGTGCGGACCGGGCAGTCGATGTCGCCGTCGACGAGGCCGTCGCAGTCGTTGTCGATGTTGTCGCAGGACTCGCGCGGGAGCTCGTCGCACCGACCGCAGCGGTTGCGGACACCCTCATCGATCTCCCCGTCGCAGTCGTTGTCCTCGCCGTCGCAGAGCTCCTCGCGACCCTGCCCTGGCTCCACCTGGCACGTAACACCGCCGTCCAGGGAGCATTGGTACGTGCCGTGCTCGGCGCACTCGCCGTCACCCAACGAGCAGGACTGGCCCAGTTGGGGGAAGTCCTCGTCGATCTGGCCATCGCAGTCGTTGTCGAGTTTGTCACAGATCTCGTCAGGCTGGATGTCGGCCAACACGTCGCGGAGTACCTCGCGCAGGGCCGCCGGGTCTGTGGCGAACAGCGCAGAGCCCCGCAGCGGATCGGGGCGCCCCTGGCTGTCGAGCGCCGTGCCACCGGCCCGGGCTATGCGGTTGAGTTGGTCCGCGCCGTCCACATTGGGCCCAAAACCCACCACCCAGGTCTTGATGTCCGTGAAGCCGGCCAGGCTCAGGGTGGCGCGCAGGCCCGCGGCACGCGGCGCTGGGTTGAGCTCGTTGTCACCGGGGCAGTCCTGCTCACCATCGGTGATCAGAAGCACGTAGTACGCGCGGCACTCCCTGGAGGAGTCCCGTGGAATCACGTCGGCGGCAAAGTAGGTCTGGGCGTCGCTGAGCGACTGCGCCAGGGGTGTCCAGCCCGCGCCGCGCAGCTCCTTGTTCCGCGGCCAGTCCTCCCGGTTGTCCATCCAGGTCAAGATCTCGTCGCGGCTGTTGGGGCCGATGTCGACGAGCACATTGCCGCCACCGACGTTGGGCTCGCAATTGTCCCGTCCACGGTAGTTGAGCGAGTCGTGGTAGTAGTCCTCCTCCGGCCCCAGAATGTTGAGCCCCTCTTCCTGGTGGAAGCGCATCAGGCCGAACTCCACGTCGATGCTGCGGTCTTCGACCACGCTTCGCACAGCCTCCTTTGCGATGAACATGCGCGAGTCGTTCGTGCGACCATCTCCATCCGTGTCCGTCCCCTCGTAGCCCTGGCTGCCGTCGCCGTAGGTCGACCGGTTCTCCACGTCCGAGAGCATGGAGCCCGAGGTGTCAAAAATGATGAGCACCTTGGGCGGTACCTGCGCG